>NZ_JBHMFC010000022.1:0-103803 GCF_042427585.1 Mariniflexile ostreae
GAAGTAATAAATTGGCAATAGATAAAAGTGAATCAGAGGACATAGAAATTTTTGCTCCAAAGTTCTTTCTTTTTTAGTTACTCCACAACTTTTTGTGTTGACCCGTAATTCTATAGTAGCGCAAGAAATCAATCGAGAGCTTGGCGTAATTAAAAATAGGATTTACTCTATTCAACACCAATTTCAGAGAGAGGAAAAGGAATATACTGCCATCGATCTTCGCGATGCCTATTTGGGAAAAGATAAAACACACAAAATGCTCTTAGAAATATTCCAAGAACATAACGACAAAGTTGATAGTCTAATAGGAAAGGATTTTGCCGCCGGAACTGCTGAACGTTATCGTACTTGTAAAAAACACGTAGCAGACTTTTTAAAGAAGAAATACAAGAAAAATGATATTCCTATACAGGATGTTGATAATAAATTCATCACTGGACTTGAATACTATCTTAAAACGACTCGCAAGTGTGCTCACAACTCGGCTATCAAGTACATTACTAATTTTAAAAAGATAATTCGCATTGCACACGCAAACGATTGGATCGATAAAGATCCTTTCTTACATTGGAAAGGTAAACTTAAGATTGTTGAGCGTGAGTTTTTGACGGAAGAAGAAATTCAAAAAATCATAGATCTCGATCTAAAAATGGAACGGCTCGACCAAGTACGTGATATTTTTATCTTTTGCTGCTTTACGGGTCTGGCGTATGCCGATGTCAAAAAGCTAAATAGAGGTGATATTAGCATGGGTGCAGATGGTGAGGAATGGGTGAAAACAAAACGCTCTAAAACAGATACCAGAAGCAACATCCCGATTTTGCCCATTGCCAAAACGATTATTGAAAAGTACAAAGACAATGAGCTATTGAAAGAAAAGGATTTGGTGCTGCCAGTACTTAGCAATCAAAAAATGAATGCGTATATCAAAGAGATTGCAACTTTAGCCTGTATTTCCAAAAACCTAACCTTTCATTTGGCCAGACATACCTTTGCGACTACAGTAACTCTAACAAATGGTGTACCGATAGAATCTGTCAGCAAAATGCTTGGACATACCAATCTTAAAACCACCCAGCATTATGCTAAGATTTTGGATATGAAAGTGAGTAAGGATATGGAAATTTTGAGGAATAAGTTTAAGTGACTTGCTTTAATAAAAAAATATAATAGTCAGCATACCGGACACTCACTTCATAACTTCTATCAGTAAAAGAAATAATTAAGATGCTTCCAAAACAGCCATCAATCTGTGGTTAAGATATAGTTTTTCTTTACCAACTTTTTCAGAAACCAAAAAACCAGCTTTCTCTAATGCTATTAAATAATTACCTACGGTTTTAGGGGTACCTAATTTGGCTTCAATTAAAAACTGTCTTTTTGTATAAGGCAATCTAAATAATATTTCAACCAATTCCTTGGTATAAACTTTCGGCAACGTTTCTTTAATTTCTATAGCCATTTGTTCCATTAGCTTAGTTACTTCCTTTAGACGTAGCAACCCTTTGTTGGCAGTATATTTTACCATTTCGAGCATATAGAGTATCCACGCTTCCCAATCATTATTTTCGGTTACCTCACGTAATTTATTATAATAATCCGCTTTATTTTTAATGATATATTCACTTAAATAAATAGCAGGTGTATCTAATAGCTTTTCAAGCTTTAAATAGAGCAACAACAAAATACGTCCTGTTCTACCATTACCATCACTAAAAGGGTGTATCGCTTCAAATTGATAGTGCATTAAAGCCATTTTAATTAATGGGTCCATAGCGTTTTCGCCATTTACAAAGGTTTCAAGGTTAGCCATCTTTTCTCTTATAACAGCTTCACCTGTTGGTGGTGTGTATATGGTTTCGCCATTGGCATTTTTTAAAGCAGTTCCTGGTGTTGTTCTAATACCCGCTGTATTCTTTTTAATGCTTTGCACAATTTCAATACATAAGTTTGTACTTATAAAAGGGCGTCTTTCTATGTCACGTAAACCATTCCAAAGTGCTTCTTTGTAGCTTATAACTTCTTTTGTTGCTGGATTATCAAACTTTTTATCTGCAACTAAAGACTTGTACAAATCGTCATTAGTAGTTATAATATTCTCTATCTCAGAACTTGCTTTAGCTTCTTGTAAATGGATGGTATCTAAAAACAATGTTGGGTTTGGTAAATTAGTAAGCATACCATTAAGTTGTGCTAATGCTCTACTGGCTTCAATTGTCTTCCGCAACACTTTAGTAGTTTCTAAAGTTGTTTTAGGTGGTAATAATGGTAGGCTATTATAAGGTATGTTTCTATTAAATTTTGACATGTTAAACGAGGGTAAATAGTACTTGTATTATCTTAACGAGGGTAAATATAATGAAATTTTACCTTTGTTTTTGCAATAAGAGTAAAAATTACGCTCGATAATTTTTTATCTTTTACCACAAATTCCTCCTTAATTTGGCAATCATACTACTTATAATCTGCGCCAAATCCATTCAGTCTAAAATCTTCTCATTATTTTTTTTCTCTCATTTGCTTCAAACGATTTACATAGCCAGAGATTGGACTGGTCTTTTTTGGTTCTTTCAATTTAAAATCGTTTCTCGCAAAAATCTTCGCAATCATTTGCCAGTTATCTGTTTTCCATTTTTTTAATTTAATGAAGACATAGAATTTTCTAGCTTCTATCTCTGACCAATTATTTTTCTTAAAAAATGAAATGACCTCACTTTCATTAAAAATAACCTTAAGCTGTTTATTAAAGTTTTCTTTTGTTTTATGTTTATAAGAAGATACCAAATTTTGGCTGGGTTCTGGAACGAAGTTGGCCAAAATTTGGACTTCTTGCGTACCAGTAGTTGTACCTCTTTTGGGACAAGCTCTGGTCATTTTAATCTTAGAACCTCTTGATGGATGATATGACGGATAATATTTTAAATATCCCCAGGCATCCAGGTCCCGTAAGTGATTATGATACGTTGTTTTTGATTTGATTTTTGCCCGTTCCATTATTAGCTCACGATTTATGGTAAGCGTATCTTTGAAAAACTTTCGGTTCCATAAATGGAAAAACGCCAAGTATAAAGAGATATGCCCTTGTTTAATACGATTATCATTATTAAACATTTCCAAAACCGTATTAAGCTGTGTGATGTAGTTTACCTTCTCCATTATTCATCAGTCCTTGGCCTTTTGATTTTCTGAAAACGCACTTCCTTTATTTCTGGACGATTTTTTTCCAATATCAATTTCTGTTTAGGCGGTTCAGCTTGTTCAAAAAGAGATTGTAACATCGTTACAGTCGGTTTGGTTTGGTTCTTTTCAATATCTTTCATTATGGCAATCATTCCATTCATTCGTTTCTTAATGAGTAAAGAAATTCTCTTTTCTAAGGTTTCCATATTTGGTCCTATTGACTCTGTTGGGGAAATTCCATTTTCATTAAAAAATTCCATCATTAAGAGCAATGTCATCGATTGCGATTTCAAGAGCATTTTACTAAATTTTCTAAATTCAATCGCTACAGACCTTTTGATCTTTAGCGTTTCAAATCCTTCTTTTTCAAATCCCTTATCCATAGTTTTTAGTAAAATAATTGCCTGTTTACGGTCGTTGCCAAGTGTTTTTAGTAAAAAATAGCGATTTTAGCCAATTATCAAAAATTAAAAAAACTTTGCTATCGCCTATATACACTAAGTTTATAGTATAATCGTATAATCGTAACATTGCGAAGCGTGTTACCCTCTTGCTATACGATTCCTTCATTTCATTTCAGGGTCTTAATACTTTTCAACCAAGGCTGAAAAGCTATTTTAAGAACTTTAAAACACCATTACTTTTTTAGTAACAAAGTGAAGTTAATTATTTTTAAACACCTGACAATCATTTCAATAAACTAATTTTTATATTCGTTTTGGATAGTTTTATTTGATGTAATTTGACATACTTTCCCTTTTAAAATCACATACTTATTATATCTTGAGCGTTTTCCTTTTCTTTTGATATTGAATTTTATGCGTTGGAATAATCACTAAGTCTATTTGTAGCAAAAAGATACAGATTAGGGTTCAAATTCAATTTCATTCACTTACTTCCCATAGTGCCATCGCCGTTACCTTTTCGTTAACCGGAACAAAAATTCTGAACGAGTAAGAACTTATAAAAGTGAGAGAGCGAACGGTTATGCAGTTCGTCTCGGGCAGAATTTTAATCTTTGTGTAGAAATAGGTTGTGGTATCTTTTTATTAGGCGAACGCTGTCGCTTTTTCTGCGACTGGGTTCAAGATGTTCTAGTGAACCGCTTTTCTCGAAATGCAGCCCTTCGACTACGCTCAGGACAAGCTTTTTTGCGAAATGTAGAGGAATGGGGTGAAACGGTCCGTAATTACTGTGTAAAATTGATCTCATGAGCCGGTTAGTAATATTATTCGGCTCACAAATAGGAGTTCCACAAGTTGAACAATCTTAATTAGTTTATTTGAAGAACATTTTTAAAATGCTTTAAGTCATTATAAAGCAAATCTTTATCAATTATTCTAAACACCCTATAATTGTTACAATGTAATCCGTGATTACATTTTTTTAGACTCTGACCCGAATTACAATAACACAAATCCCTTATACTTAGTTTTTTATTTTGTAACCTTTGTAGCAATAATCTCCCAATACTCTTGACATCATTTATACCTAAAATATCCTGATATGATTGTACTATTCCCATTGAACCATGATCGTATTCGTCATAGCAATATTTTTTATTGATTTCGTAATATGAATTGTTCTGGAAATACCTAATTACAATCTCATCTATAAAATTTAGTAAAGATTTTATTTTGGTTTTTAAAAGTACCTGAGATTTTGCCGCGGTAGTAAAACAACAAGAACCTGAGTCAGTATAGATATGCCTATCCAATTTATTTGGAATGCGTCCTCCAACCTCTAAGACCGTTGGAAACAGTGCTGGGTATATATCTAGTTTTATAATTACATCGTAGCTATCACCATCTGGCAGAAATAATTCACCACTTAAAGAATTACTCTCCAAGTGGTAAACTAAACCTTTATGCTTTGCTAAAACATCTTCAATTTCTTTACTAATATCCATATGGCTTTGGCTTAATAATCGCAGCGACTAGAGAACTTTTTAGATGATTACTTTTAAATTCTTCATCTTTGTCATCACCTAACGGAAACCTATTCCCAAATTGATTCTTTCTTAATATTTCAGATGCTGCTTTAAAGTTTTTTTCTTCATAAGCCTTATCACAATCCTCTTTAAGGCTTTTAAGTGTTGACAAGAAGTTTGATTTTCTAGTTTCGCTGTAACTTTCAAAAACATCTTCATCTGATGGGGTTGTTGGTCTAAAACATTTAAATCCGTTATGTCTATTCAGTTCTGCATCTATAGATTTTACCGTTTCTCTAAAAGCTTCGTCTAGATTGTCTGCATCAACGTAGTGATTAGTTGCTAAAATCGTCAGCTCAAATCCACTAGGTAGCTTTAAATTGGAGTTTTTGTTCTCTCTGAAATTTTTCCATGCTTTTAAACAACGCACTATTGCTTCTAATCTAGACCTTGTTTTCTTTTTATCGTTAAACCACTCATAAAATTCTTTGGGATCACTCTCTATCCAGCCTTTTGATTTATGAGCAAGTTCAATAACATCATCGTCTTTATAATAAATAGGTAAATCTATGTGATGTCCATCTGCATAAATAACTCTAACACAGGTTGTTTTCCTAATGGAGTCCTTTCCGGTATGATTCTCAGTTGCTTTATATACCCAATCGTGCCAGGTATTAATCGATTGTTTAACGTCATCATCATTTCTTTTGATAAAATAAACGCCGTAATCAGTATCATAGTCCAATAAAGGTTTTCCCTCTTCATCATAAGTTACTAGTGGATTTACAGTAGTTCCCATCTCTGAAGACCCTTGAGGATGAAATTTAGGTTGAATATTGTCTGGTTTGTTATCTCTAAACCAATTTTGTATTTTCTTTTTAAGCTCTTTTCTGCTTTTTTTTAAAGAATCTTTTCTACTCTTATTGAGTTTAATCTCTTTATCAAATTTATTGTACTCCTTGTTTAATACTGCCATAGTTATATATATATTAGAAATCGTGATTTTTATTATTACTTACCCATTTCAAGTCCTTGAATTCTCCTTTGGTTTGGTACGGACTTCTATTTGTAAAATAGCGTCCAGATAGCTTCTTTTCATTTCCATCTTTAATGAATTTAACTACCTCTGTTCCATAGTGTGGTGGGAAGCCTTGTTCGGTGCTCCCTTCATTTAGGTAGTTGTAAATAAGATTGAAATGTTGCCCGTCTTGTGTGTGCTCTATGTACATTCCTTTATTTGAAGAAGGTGAAGACATAGAACCATCGGTTTTCTTAGTGAAAGATGAAATAGTTACATTGCTTCCTGTTTGTGAAACAATTTTTATGTGCTCAAGCTCACCTGTTTGAAGGTTTCCTTTCTCATCTAGAAACTGATATATCAATCGACCTTCATATCTGCCGGAGAAATCTTCTACCCAAAACAGCCAACTAAATGGTTTATATTTCCACAGATATTTTGTAATCGTTACTATCAATAGCGTAAGAATACTGAAAACCGATATTGATAATCCAAACGATTCTTTAGTCAAATAGATAAGAAGAAATCCACCTATGATAAGAAATATCAAAACTTGTGGGTGGTAATACTTTAAATAGTCTTTTTCCATATTGCATTGTATTTAATATTAATAATGCAATACTACGACCTTACTATGCAAAGTAATTGCATAGTTTCATTGTTTAGAGTTTTAGATATGTTAGTTCACAAGACTTACACTTTCGTTTGGTTTGATCCAAATCCGCAACACTGAATCGTTCTTCAATTTTCTCAAAGATGTCCAAACCTCTTCCAAGTGTAATTTTCCAGCCATTATCTGCTGCAATAAAACGGTCGTGATGATTCTCAAAACGATACGTTAAATGAATGCCTATGCTTTCAACATTTTGGGCTAAGTCGTCAAAAGATGCTTTTGAATCATTCAAATACTCTTCGTGATTCCAAGTGACAATCTCCAAATTAATTTGGTCTTCGGGATCTTTATTGTTGCTTAGCATGATGCAAAATTCCAACAGGTTTTTAAACTGATAATACATCCTGATATAGGGGTCTTGGATCGTAATATCTTTAGCACCAGATAAATAATTAGCAAAGAGTTTTTTATAGGAAATACCCGTTTGATTGTCTTTTAGAATGACTTGATGTGGCTTTAAATCCAATCCTGGCTTAACATTTGGATTTTCAGAATCTTCATCTTCGGTTTCTTCCTTGACTTCAACCGCAGCCTTATAATTCAAATTTTCTAAGGTTTCAGGATACACCTCTACGGAATTTGATAAAATAGTATATTTGAATTCTACAGGTTCACTTTTAAAAGTTTCATCAATAATATACAATTGATCTTTTACTCGTTTTCGACCTTCTACACTAAAATCCAAAAGCTCTAAAACTTCTTTTTCTGTTGGTTCTTGGTTGGGATAAATCAATTTTACCAATCCTGAAAACGATTTTCTAATGGCTGTTTTATCCCGCGTGGTTAATGAACCATCAAGTTTTACATACGTATCTAAAATGGATGAGAAATCATACTTACGCATGTCGCGAAGCAACTCTGCTAAATAATCTACTATGAAACCATATTCCGATGAAAACACCGATGTTTTCAAAATACGTACTTCCCAACCAGGGATATACATGTGCATTCTATCTAAAAAAGCCCCTTTTAAATAGCCTTCGGGTATGGATTCAAACAAATGGGAATTCTTCAACATATACGGCACGTTGTGTTTGGTGTTCCCAACAAATGCCATGGAAGCTGTGGCTTGATAGGTTTCTTTGCCTCTGTTGAAACTTTGGTTTGCCATGTAATTTTGCATAATCTTTACCAAATCGCCATCGGTACGTTTGCCACCTTTTTCTTGTTCAAATTCATCAAGCGCCACAACGTCCCAATAACCAACTAGTCCGATTGTGTTACCTGTATTGTTAACAAAAAGTCTAGCTTTAGAAACATCGCCGCCCGAAACCAAAACACCATGCGGTGAGAGCTCCGAAAATATATGTGACTTTCCGGTACCTTTTGGACCCAACTCTATAAAATTATAATTATTTTCCACATGCGGAATTAAACGCGATAATTGAATAAACTTATCGCGTCTGTTAAAATATTCGGGGTTTAACCCAATGCTATGCATCAACAAATCGAGCCACTCATCGGTTGTGAATTCTTTTCTTAAACCGATGTATTCCTGCAAATCCACATTGGACACTTGAATTGGTTTTAAATCAATTATGACCCATCGCATTGAAATATCATCCGCATGGGAATACCCAATATTCAAAATACACCAAACACCACCGCCGCTCAATAATTTTTGGTTATCCATAACCATTTTATCGGCAATGGGCACCCCTTTTAATCCCAAACTCGCAAACTCTGCTTCATATACATTTGCTCTATCATTAAGCGACACAGTAATTTTATCAATGATTTTATGGCTGCCGCTGTCCCTGATTTTGGCTTTCACAATTTCAGCATCAGAGCGGTGTACGTAATTATCACGAATCACGTTTTTCACCTTTTCAATACCAGCCTTAATAATGTGATCATCATCAATGGCACAATACTGCCCCAATAAATATTCCAAAACATACACGGGTACTGGGTTACTGCCTTTTACCAATGCAGTTAAATCTTTGCGGACAACCTTGCCTTCAAAATGCTTTATTATTTTTTCTTTTAGTTCCATGTTAAAAATCCGTTGGTATTATGGTCATATTTTGAACGCGTTCTTCTATAATTGGATTCAATTTATCGTCTGTATCAAATAGCTTCAGTTTTAAAAACGGTTCCCTGGCAGCTTCAGCACTCAAAATCAATTCTACCCGAAACAAACGTTCGCTAGGTGATTCTGAAGTGAAATTCAATAGTAATTCTTCCTCATTACTCACTAATTGCGACTCTTTATACAGCCCCACTTTTATGTTACGCTCTTTTTCAACACGAGAGACTTCATTTTCTTGAAGAATATTCAATTTCAAAATATTGGACACCACACGATACCCCCCTTTATTAATCAAAATAGGGTTTACTTTTTGCGTAACATCCTCGCGTTTTCTGGAACTTTCTATAACCGGAATCACCAGTTCTTGCAAACTGCCACCGCCATGTACAAACTGGTGGCCAACACCGCCTTTATTATAGCGGTTTACCGAAAAAGGAATCGTTACAAACACATCATCCTTAAATTGTGTGGTTGCCGAAAGTGGTATTGAATAACTCAATTCTTTATCGGAACTTTCCGAAGTGACAAAATACCGATTGTGGGATTGCATCATGGTTGCATTTGGCAATTTCTCCTGATCCTTTTCTTCAATTTTCTTGTCATGATATAAAAAACCATGGTCTGCCGTAACAAATACTTTGGCCACATTATAGGATGCATGCAGTAATTTCACGAACTTTTTCAACTCAAAAACAGCATCTTCAACGGCATCAAAAGTACGTCTTTCCGAAGCGCGCGTATCGCCGGTTGCATCAATCACATCATGATATACATACACCACATCATTCTTAAATATCTCGCGTATTTCAGGGCGGCCCAGTCCGTCCAACGTGCCGTATTGTATGGCTTTTGAATTGGGGTTAAACATTTCCAATATTTTGCTTCGGTAGGTGCTTGCAGATGATACGCCATCAATTTTTATATCGCCATCATTAAAAAGCTTCTCATTTCCGGGCAACAATTGAGCCATGCCAATATTGGTTTTTGATGGAATGGAAGCCAACATATAGCGCATCTCAGCCGTATTTTTTGTATCGCCGTGCATTTCAGAAAGCAATTCATACCCTGCTTCATAACGCAAGGCATCCGAAATAACCACCACTACTTTTTGATCGGCAGGTGCAATTTCCGTAGCATAAAAATTGTACTGCTTTGGTAGGTTCAGGTTGGCATAATCAAACTTAAATTGGTTTAAGCACTTTAGCCATTCTCGGTTTAAAAGATCGGTATGCCTATCATAACTGGTATTTAATTCTGAATGGATTGCCTCCATAGCAATATGTTGAGGAATATCAGAACTATCCAAACTCTTATAACTTAAAATGGCCCGTCTGTAATTGCTGTCTATTTTGTATAAACGGTCTGTATAATGATGCACATACGCTTCCGGCGTATCTAAAATATAGGTTTTAATGCTGCCAATATAGTCGTGCATTTTAGCCACTTGAATCAAATATTTTAAGGCTTGTTTTACGGTTGCGCCCACATTGGGTTGCAAGCTCAAGGTTTCCAAGCGTTTTATAATGTCTGATGGTGCCGAAACCAAATGCGATTGCACCTGGCTCACAATGTCCCAAATCATTTCGGTATTATATTCAGCAAAATTGGCATCATCACCATAAACCTCAATCAGTTTTGAACCTTTTATGTCATTACTCACCAACTCTAAAAGGGTTTCAAACTTTGGTTTTAAAGTAGGGTTTCTATCTACTTCTTGCAGCATTTGGTTGAGTCGAGTGAGTTGTGTGGTATCGTCTATTTTGAATTTTGAATACGGATCATCCGTTTTCTTTTCTGTAATGGTTTGCATGAGGCTGTTGTACAGAATACTTCGTGCCACATCCAACAAGCTGGCTTGGGTGATGCTTTGGATGGAAAAACCCGTTACCTCATAAATGCGTTTGATGACCACATCCTCAAAATTGAGCTCGGTTATTTTCTTGACCACTTTATCAAGTTCCGTTGGTTTTTTATCTGTACTTAACGTGAGTAATTTAGCGACTAGAATGGACCAGCTTTCTATGGCTTTAAACTTTAAAAAAGCGGACACCAAACCACGTTGTAATTTAGGTTCTTCAAAATGGGATGCACTTAAAATGGGGGCGCAAACCTCCTGAACCCCTGCATATTTTAAAGCGCCCATATATTTAGATACCAATGATTTTTGATGGCGTTGCAAATGAAAATCTTCCATAAAAGCGCCCACATGGTCTAACTGCAATTCTTTATTGGCAAGCCATAAGCCCATGAGCGGAAACTCCTGAAACGCATCTTGCGTGTTGGGTTGTTTTATTGGCAGGTACAACAAAACCTTTTCGCTTTTTAAATCTTGGGTTAATTTGCATTTTAAAATGAACGGATTGTTTTCCCAAAATTCTATATGAATGTCTGCCAAATCCAATGCTTTTACTTCTTCTTCAAAGTCTTTATGTTCATCAAAAAAGAAGAGCACGCGAAGCGTTGGAAACCGATTAAAATAACTTTCTATCTTTTCTTTTATCATGCTTATTTAATTTTTGCCACTACCGTTTTAAATTTCTCATAATTAACGGTAACGCCATCATCCAAATCAAATTCTATTTGGTTGTCTGCCACATCTTTGAGTTCCAAATCGTAGATTTCACATTCTGTGATGTCTTTACGCAGTTGGTCCAAGCGTTTGGCTTCTTGGGTGCTCAAATTACTTTCATTGGATAGCAATATGGTTTCTTCCGATCGTAAATTTTTAATATGCTCCAGCAAATAGTTGGCTCTTATTTTTTCGACGGTAAAAGCGTTCATCCGATGCATATACACCAACACCTGAAACGCCCCTTTTGGCGATGCAAACAACCAATAGATGGGTTTCTTTTTATACATGCTGCAATGGTACTTATAAAAATCCTTGACCAAGAATTTTTCTATGCTGCCATCTAAACAGTCTTGTATAAAATTGACATTTTCGGTACGGGTATCATGCCCCCAAATGGTATCCAACAATTGCTGAAACTGCTGCAAAGCATCATCGGGAAAATTGCAGGTTTTGCCCATGAGCGGGATGATGGCGTCTTCATCAATGGTAAAGGAAGCCCCCTGGCCCCCGAAGGGGGAATTGTAGGACGCTAACTCCTCGGCTTTTGGGTTGGGGTGGGCAATGTTTAAACCGGGTTTATCCAAGCGGTAACGCCCCATGAACAAGCCGATGGCATAACTGATGAATTGGCTGATGACTTCTGCTTTGTTTATTGGCAATGCTATGGCATCTTTACCTTTGGCACGAAACGTTTTTTCTAAAGCCTCTAAATCTTTACTTTTAAGTTCTTCCTGTAAAATGGTAATGTCTTTTAAAGGCACGTCTGGGCTCAACTCTTCTTGCAATCCATAAATATCTATAAAAATGCGGTTAAGCGCTTCTTCATTGCTATGCAGTTGAAAAAAGGCTTTGGTAACCTCGGCTTCCCAAACTTGGTAAGCGGTTTTTAGGTTTGATGCTTTATTTAGTAATGGTGATTGGTTGAAATCCCATGAGGTTTCATTAGAATCCCAATCAATTTTAGACAAAAAATTACATTGATTTACAATTTTTTCCACTTTTTTTTTCTCCTTTTCATTTATTATAATTGGAAGTTGAATAATATTCTCAACTTGACAACTTAAGGTAGAATTGTTAACCCTAAAAAGATTTATTCCGATTACACTTCCAATTAAGCCTTGTAAATAAATAAGATTTTGACCATTATCCATAATCCCTGAACCTCTTACATCCCACAAAAAACCATTGGGGTAATATCTTGCTGCTATAGAATTTGAAACTGTATAAGACCAAGATACATACTCCTTAAGATAAAATTCTTGAAAACCCTTTTTTCCTCGAGTCTTATCTTCAGGTCCATTTTTCCAGTAAACAACATAATCTTGCACTCCATACCACTTCCGAAAAACACCTCCTTTGTTGTAGGGTACCCAATATTGTTTGTCTAACTCAACATCTTCCATTTTAGAAAAATAAAAGGGTATTTTACATTTTGAAACCTCAGTCCAATTCCTTAAAAATTTATCATTATTTCCAGTAATAATGCCTTGAAAAGTATCAACATAATCCGTAATTCTATTCCCAACATCAAAGATTTTAATCATTTGTTCACTTACCCAGTAAGCTATTGGATTTGACGGTATTTTTGAAAAATTGGATTGGCTGATTTCCTTAAACTCCTGTTCTTTGTTGAGAAAAGCTTGTTCTTTGGAATGAATTGAGTTATTATCAACTAATCTATAGTAAGTAGCAGGGTTAATGTTCAATGTTTTTTTGAAAACAAAAGCAGTAGATTGCACCATTTCGCCACTTAATTCTTCAAATGCTCTTGGTCCCAAATGCAGCATGTTAACGATGCCAAAGTTGTCCAAAATATGGGTTCTTAATTTTTCATAAGAAGATAAAAACATCCAAGAATGTTGGTTAATCATGCCCATTAAGCCCTTTTTTATATTTAAATCCAAACAGGTTTCCATAAACACCGCAAACAAATCTGATTTTGACAAAGGGTAATTGGCGTTTACATAATTTTTCAAACCAACATTCATATTCTTCTGTCCCATATACGGCGGGTTTGCCACCACCGCTGCATATTTGTTGGTCAAAATCAATAGAATGGGGATGTAGTTTTTTAGGCCTTGTAAAATGCTTTTTAGGTTTAGATCTAAATAATCGTCGTTACATAAAGCGGTGTAGCGTTGTTGTATGTGGTTACGGGCGGCTTCACTTAAAACAAGTTTCATCACAGAGCCCAAGTTTTTGGCTTGTTTCATTAAGCGCAAGGCGGTGTCCAGTTCTTCAGCAAAATCCTGTCCGTCTTTGCCCAAAAAGTCTTTGAGTTCTTGTAGGCTAAAGTCTTGTGCTTCTGGCATGGCATACACGTTGGGTAACCAGCCTTTGGCAAACACATCCCTATATTTGGTGGCAGCTTTTAACAGTATGGCAAAGGTGGCGAGTTGTGCGGCACGGTTGTCTATATCCAAACCAAACAAATTGTGTTTCAGTATGGATTCTACAGCTTCTTCGGGGGCGTAGTAGGCTTCCATGTACATTTGGTACAAGAGGTCAAAGCCTTCTACCAAAATATGTCCGGAGCCTGCGGCGGGGTCTATGAGGGTTAGTTCTGTGATGTCGTTTATTAACCCCTCCGTCTTCGGCACCTCCCCTTTTAAAGGGGAAGAATTCTCTACCAAATACTTCATAGAAGTTTTTAAGCCAGAATCTGGATGTTTGTCTAGCCAAATTTTACCTGCGGTATTTTGCACCATGTATTTTACAATCCAATTGGGCGTAAAAATTTGGGTGGCGGCAGGTATGTCTTTGGCTTCTGCTTTTTTCTTCTTTTTAAAGGAAGCAAACACTTCATCTTTCTTTTCAGAAATATAAAATTGGTAGAGCCAGCCAATAAGTTCTACTTCTTTATATTCAGCATCGGTAATAGCATCAGTTGTATTTAGTAAATGTAAAAAACCAGCATCTTGCAGCATGTTGTCTGGCAAAAGCAACTCGGTATAATCATCGATTTTCCCAAAAACCGTGTGGAGCATGGGGTTGTTATGGCAATAGCTAACCAATAACAACGCAAAGGCTTCTTGATCTTTGCTGTAATCGCCAATTATTTTTTTTAAGCGTTGCTGTTCCGCAGTGTTTAAAAAGGCCATTTGACCCTGTCTGGCTTTTTGCAAAAGAACCGGTGTGTGCTCCAAACCTTCGGCGTTTTCCAATTGTGGTTGATCGTAACCGTTTTTTGCCATAATCCGAATGGCCATCATGCGGTTAAACCAGGTATAGGCAGCTTCTTCCACTACGGTTTCAATACCTTTGTGCTGGACTGCTTTTTTGAGAGCTTGCCATAATTTTGGCACATTGGGGTCATCAAACACCTCACCACGAAAACTGTAACCACCAGAAATGGCGTTAGGCACTTCCAAAACGTTGCCTTTGGTGTCAAAACCCCAATACAAGAGTTTTTTGGCAACACCATCCATTAATAAATTGCGTGCTTGCTGCGCAAAGGTTTTGGTATTCATTTACTTGAGGATTATGGTTTTCTTATCAATTAAAAGCTGGGTCATCTCTTTTCTAACTTTCTCCAAATAGGCTTCCAGCTCTTCCATGGTAGAAATCGTGGTGGCGCCTTTGGTTACGTAATAAGATGCAGACTCGGCGGCTTTATTGCCATCTTTGGCAGGAGTAGCTTCTATTATTTTTTGCAGCTCTCGGGCTTTAAAATCGGCAACGCTCAATTGCTTGTTTTTTAAGGTGGCTAACGAGGTAATAGCATCTATGCCATCTAAAGTGTATTTCTTATCTGCATATTTTGTTTCACTAACTTTACGGAGCTTAGCTTCTTTTTCCAATTCTTTAAACACCTCGGCATATAAATTTTTAACTTCTTTTTTGAGTGCCTCCAAATGGTCGATTAAGGCTTGCTTTACCTCATCAAAGGCTTTTTTAATATGGCGGAATTCTTTTCTGGGATCTTCAAGAGCTAAAAAATCATTGATTTTCTTGACCTTATCCATAACGTCTGCCGGCAACATTTTAAAGTTGTCATTATTATCGCGCATGAATGCGTTAATCTCTTGAATGTCGCTTAAAACTCTAAGGGCAAAATCTTCGATGCCTTTGGTAAGATCGAACAGTTCTTTGGAGGTGTTTTGATCTTCAATAAAACGATCGAATAGCTTTTTAAGGTCGCGTGTTTGTATCCATTCGTTCAGTTGCTTTACGCTGGCTTGAAAACAATTGCCAAATGGGTATTTACCGTAATACGTGCGTTCTAATGATTGCTGGGTTCTTAATTTTTTGTCAAGTGCATGGATCAAATCTTCGTACAGGATGTTTTTATCTGTGGCGTTATTGATGGCTTCATTAAAAATGGTTTTATAAGCGATAACGACATTATCCAGTATGGATTGATCTATTTCCTCGCCAGTAACCACTTCGCATGACGCACGTTCTGTGGTGGATACTGCCTTGTTTATAAAATCCACGATAGGAAAACGCTGTTGCCCTTTATACACAAACTCGCGTTTTTTCTTTTTAACCAATTGCACCAACACATCTAAAACCGCTTCAAAACGCCAACCAAAAGGTTCTTTTTCAAAATTATTGATAAGGTCATACACCGTAATTTGATTGTTGTGTGCGGTAATAAAATCATTGACCACCTGCTCTGCTGCCGATAATGTTGGTATTGGAATTTGATTGCTGGCTGCCGATGCTTTAAGTTCGGCTTGGTTGCGCGCATATTCCGAAGATAAATGATGGTTTTTGTAAATGCCTGTAAGATGATGGTTTATGAGGTTTTTAACCCGATCGGTTGCTGTGGTTCCAGAAATCTCATCGCTGTCTAAAACCGTGTTTTGTGAGATGAAGCGTGTTTCCGAGAATTTTTGTTTTAAAACGGACTCAATCTTCTCTTTTAACTGGCTGTTTCTAACCTTGAAATTAGAATGGGTTCTTTCACGATCACCTGTGCCACCACCCGAACTATTACTGAAATATTTATTGGTCTTGCAGTACCATTCAAAATCTTTACGCAACGATTCATCGGCCGTGAACCATTCGTTGATGCAGATTACCACATCTTTTTTATTTAGATCCAAAGCTTTTTGGGCTATGGGCGTTTTGTCGGTAAGTAAAACAGTTAGATTGAAATTACCGTTCCTAAAAAAATCTTTGCCTTCTATGGCGTAACCCATCGTAAAATCATTTTGGCCGAAAGCAAATTTTGGTCCCACTTTAGTTAAGGGACGGAAAAATTCATCAAAAGCTGATAAACGATCATCCAAAATTAATGTTTGATTTTTTATAAGGTTTTGCACGTCCATTTCATCTTCATTAAAGAAGAAGAAACTTCCTTTTTCTTCTCTAATGATACTTTCTTCAACCAAACGGTTTAAAACTTCTGCAATATTTTTTTGTAATTGCATTTTATTTTGATCGAGCGTGTTCATTAACAACACACCCAAATTCTCAATATTGGACGGAAACGTTTGCCGTTGATTTTCCAATAAGTTGGAAATCATAAACAACACTTTTACCACCCGCTCTGCAAACGGACTGTTTTTAACATAGGGCAATTCCAAAGCATTGTTGACCGCTTTTGCTCCTCTGTTGGTTAAATTGGTTTTAAACTGCCTGTTATAAAACGCATCAAATGGCATAAAACCACCAACCTTATCTGAGGCATGTTCTTTTGCTGTAAAATGTGTAATTCCTAAAATGGAACGCTCATTATCCTTTACTTGTTTAATAACAAATTGTAATTGCTGAAACGCCTCAAACACATGGGCTATTAACTTGAATTGATAGGGCACAAACGGATAAGCAATCACAAATTCGTCTTCAGATTTATAACCTTTATATAAGTCGTGATTGATTTTAAATTGATTTTCTATATAATCCTTCTTGTCTTGGTACATCTTGCCCAAAAGCTCAATACCTTGACTGTTTTTATCCAAGACCCTACGCTGTGTAATGTAAGACGCATCATTGCTTTGCAGCGAGATACGCGTATCAAAACGCCCTAAAATTTTACCAAATTCATCTTGAACATCGGTAACGCCATCAGTACCCACAGATACTTCATCCAAAGTTTGTTGTGCTGTACAAGCTATCCAAACCTGGTTATTGCAATCGTCGCTAACCCGTTCTATAATATTCTGAAAGTTTAAAAGAATTTCTTTGTTGGTTCCTATATATTGCGACACTTCATCTACTAAAAACAATAAGCGATAATCTTTATCTTTTTCCTTTAAAAAGGCTTTTAATTCTGGAATTAAAGTCGCGTTGATGCCGATTTTAAAGTTTTCAGGATTTGATAATTTGGCATGCAATGACACAATATCAATCTCTGGCATGAGTTTTTTGGCAATTTCCAAAACGTCATTTAATTGAAAAGCCGCAACGGTTGCAGCATCGGTTTCCCAATTAAAACCCAATTGGGCTTCAATGCCTTTTTTAAAAGCTTCAAATTTTCCTTTTTGATCTAATTGTTTTTCCAACAGAATAGCCAATGGAATATCATTTGGGTTATAGCCTCTGAACTTATTGAACATGTTAAGAAAGATGCGCGTTAAACGTTCTTTGCTACCATCATCGGTTTCATCCTCAACGTTAAACAGAATATTATCACAGTGGGCAGACTCCACCCGTTTTTTTAGCAATCTGAGATTACTGATTGTGATATGATCGTGACTTCCGGGTTTTGTGGTATCATAATTAGCAACGGCTTTTTCAAACGCTTCAAAAGCTGCTTCAGAAGTTTCTATGTTCAACAAATAGTGGACATATTTAATAAAATGCGATTTACCTGAACCGTAATACCCATTGATCCAAATACCAGATTTACCAGATTTTTTGTTTAAAACGGTATCTATAATTTCAAACAATTTTTCAATAAGTTCGTCTGTAAAAACGTATTCTCCAATCTCTGCATTTATGGTGTCTTGTTTTTTATCACTAACAACGACTGCTGGATTAATTTCACGATCAATTTTCCTATCGTATATTTCTCTTAATAACATATATTATGCGTTAATTAATTTAATAGCTCTGTATAAATTTTCGTCTTTTAAAAGACCAAACAAACTGTAATAATTTTTTGCTTTACCAGGATAAAACATAATGAGTTTATAGCCTTTAATGTATTGCTCGAAATTATTAAAAAACCGGCTTGTCCGTAAATACGGAAAGGTGGTACCAAATCCTTTCACAAAAACATAAGCTACTTCATACGGCTTGGCTTGCTCTAAATGAGACTTTATTTTTTGATCTAAAAATGTTAGGAACCTAACATCGTAAGCATCTTGTTTCAGGGCTTTATCAACTGCATCTGGTTTATTTTTTTCATGTAAAAGATAGAAGTCGTACTTGTTGTCTTTCCCGAATTTGGTTTCTTTTAAAAAATTCAAAAATTCTTCAAAAATATCAATGACCATAACATCCAAATAATTATTGGGTCTATGCAATCTATTTTTTATATCTAAAATTTCATTTTCTATTTCGTATTCTTTTGAAGCATCATACATATACATATAAGCTGGAAAAAATAAATCGCCCGTTTGGTAATCTTGAAAATCTTTATCTGCAAGTTGATTGTATAATTGCGTTATTGTCATATTATATGTTCTCTATAAAACAGGCTTTTAAAAACCATTGCCCATTAATTTGTTTAAAATAGCTCCAAAGCATAAGACTCGCCTTTTCAGGTCTATTCAATTTTTTACCGTTGTACATACCAACATCTTTTAATACTTTTCGATATTGGGTGTTCATTTTATAAAAGGTTTTTTCAGACCAATTTGCCACCTCATCATCGTAAGACATAATCTCTTCCATTCTCATTTGTATATCGTAGGCATCCATGGAGCTACCCATTTTAAATTTTTTTAAAGCCACTTCGATATGTATATCTAGAACAAGTGGATATGTTTTTAAACACAAGTAAAACAATCCTAATTTTTGTTCATAATCACTCCATTGGAAGAAATGATTCCAAAAATCGGCATTTACCTGATCATATCGGCGCTTAATTTCTGAAATGATTCTTTTTCGAGATGAATTTGTGGCAATACCAATGACTTTATTCTGTTCCTCCTCTTTTTTTATTAATTCCTTAAAATTCGAGCTCAACAAAATAGTCTCTAAAGCTTTAAACTCTGTAAAAAGTAAGCCTCCAGCGGTAAAGTTAGCATCGTATTTTGTTTTTTTTGGCATTTTTATTTTTTATAAATTTTATTTTAAAATAGAATTATTAGTTCTCAATTTCGAGGCTTTTAAGAGTTTTAATTTTAATTAATATCTTTTACAAAGGTATTATTAAACTGCGCGATATAATTGCATAGTTACTTGTTGTAATATCCTTGCATTGTATTTGACTGTTGTCGCATCTGTTCTTTTAGTTTTTCTGGTTCAAGCACCTCTATATCTTGACCAAAGGATAATAGCTGTTGTACTAATTCTGGATTTATTATTGTTTCAAACCAAACTTGATCTTGTTTATCGTCTTCAAAGAACTCTTCAAAATCAGGTATAAAAGGTTTTGTTTTGAAATATTGTTCTCTTTGATTATAAAATTTCAAAACAACTTTCTCAATGCTCGGGTTGTTTCTTCTAACCCCAACCATTGTTCTAAAAAAAGAATCCCAATCAATGTTCGATCCTATGTACTCAACATCTTCAATTTCATCAAACTCTACAAGTCTTTCATCCAATGGAATACTCCACTCCGAAATATTCATAGTCGTATTTAGTCCATATACAAACCACCTTCTGTTGTATTGCTTTAAAATATGTGGATGGAATTCAAATACTTTTGGAAACTCATCTTTAAAACCTTTAAAAGTTATTTCAAGCACTTGTTTTTTCTTGATTGCAAGATATAATGGCTTAAGGAATTTTATGCCTTTATATTCTTCGTTATGATCGTAAAACAAGATTTTTTTAGCATCGTTTTCTTGTTCCTCCTCATCTTGAAACTTAATTAAGGCTTCCGATAATCGGTTGTATTTTGGGTGATTTTCAAATCGAGATAACAGTTGTTGCGCAGCTTCAACTAAGTATTGTTCATAGTTCTGTAAAGGGCGTTTCGCTATGGTGAAGTTGGCGTCAGAATATTTATAGGTTCTTTGCCCTTCGGGAAGTGGCGCACCAAAACCATTCACGTTGTCTCTAAATACTTTAATGTCGTCGCGTAAGGTTCTTTCTGAAATTTCTTCGCCAGGATATAGTTCGGAAACACCTTCATTTAGAGTTTTTAATAACTCTTCAAAGCCATACGATTTATTGCGAAAGCAATCATCTAAAATATTATATCTTAAGTGTGCGTGCTTGCTATTTGCCATTATTCTATTCGCTTTACTTCTTTTTGGATTGCTTTGATTATATTCTCAGGTATCTCTAATTCCATAGCAACCTCCATCCATCTTGGAATCAATGCCTGCACTTCCTCTATAATCCCTTTAGGATTTTTAATGACAAACTCTTCCGCAATAGTTAGCAAGTCTTTTACAGTAATCTCTGTCCGCTTTCCATTAATTGATAAAGCTCGTGAGGTAGTTTTAAATGTAAATAGCGGGTTGAGTGCATAAGTCAAATCGTATGCGGGTGTTAAATTCCAACTATCACTGTCTTTATTATAGGTAAAACCATGGTTCTTTAAATGATCATCTACATTTCTAAAAATGACATTAAATACCATACGTTTAAAAAGCTGTTGCAAATCTTTATGTGGTACTTCTAGGCCTAATGCTACCTTGAAAACATTCTCATACGACGAATTTTCTGGTTGACTTTTAAAGTCCCATCCCGTTAAACCTGTTACGGTTAATACATGCTGTTTTTCTCCGTTTTGTCTATCGTATCGAAGCGTAGCAAAATGTTTGTTTTCTATAAGTTTTGAGGGCATCATATCAACACCTGCTTCTTGCGCTAATAAATAGTAGGCGTATTCTACTTTTTCTTTATTATAACCATCACTATCATTAAGATGCAGCTTTACTAGATAGTGATTATATTCCTCGCTTGTTTCTCTATCTCCGGCTATAATTTTACCAGTTTCCTTATGCTCTGATATTAAGATTTTAGGTCTTGCGCCACCGGCAGACGTTCCTATTTTGAAAACGTTAAGTAAGGACAGTTCATCAAGAGCTGCCCCAGATGCACCTTCTTTTAGTTTTAATACTTTTTCTAAGATGGTAATGATTTCATCAATATTTATAGATGATGTATTGGGTAGCTCTTTTACGGGTTTATATTCTAAGGCTCCCATACCTCGGTCTGCTACATATGCCAGCTGTTCTAATGGTGTTACTTTTTGGATGCCTCTTGCTGTTAACCATTCTTGAAAAATGATATTTCCAAAAGTGTCTGGCAAGGAATCAGCTATCATAGGTGGTAAGCCTTGGAATGTATCTTGTTGGTATTCCGTGAATACCTGTACTGGTTTGGTTCGTTTGAAAATAAATGGAAAGAGCATTGAGTATTTGCCAGATTCCAAAAATTCAGGATTATATTGAAAAAATGATTTGCCCTGATTTATGTCATACCCTAATTTACCAATCTCTTGGCCAAACGCAATTACATCTATGATTTTATCTCTAGCCATCTATTAATACAATGAAATATCATTTTGATCAATAATAACTTTATCTATTTGCTTGGCTAAAGATTGTAATAATCCAAAATGGTTAGCTACTTTTAAAATAGTATCGAGTGTAGCATTTTTACCATTCTCGATGTTTTGAATGGTAGTACTAGAGACATCAAGTACTTCCGCAAGTTCGTCTCTAGAAAGCCCATTTGATTTACGAAGTGCCTTGCACACCTCGCCAATCTTGACTTTCACATCTTTTATCGTCGTTATCTCTAACATATTATACCAATATAATGGTTAAATATAGGTAATTTGATTTATATTTACCATTATAACACTAAAAATATTATTTATTAATAGAATTGCTTAACTTGGCGTGGGTTGTATGATTCAATTTTAGTAAACTTTCTAGAAAAGCACCAAAATTCAGTGCTTTTCTAGAAAGTTTACTATAATCTGCTCTTAAAATTTAATTTGAACTCATTTATATGGATTTGTACAACCATCTCGCAGAAACATCCCAAAACTCCCAAACTTTTGTTAAAAAGGGGCTAATTCGGTGGAGGTGCTTTTTTAAACCTCTGAAAACATCAATAAAACCTATAAAAAGTAGTAAAATGGATAGTTCCTCTTTCTCCGCAAAGTCAACTGATAATCAATTGGTTATGAGTTCGACACCCGAAATTACACCCAATTCTATTTAGATTTGGGTGTTTTTTTTTGAACTGACCTGCAATCTTTCTGTTACCCGAGATTTTTATAATAAAGAAAGCAGCCCGCTCAGGCTGCCTCTTTATATCTAATCTTCTTGTATCGAAGATTAGATAGAACGCTTGTGTGTGAACTCCCGAAGGAGTTATTATTTGAGCGGAGCGTATTTCAATATACCTCTTGGCTTTTTTTTGCCTCTAATTCTTTTCCAAAATTAAAGTTATCCCACTTTGTAAACCAATATTTTCTGTAATTAATAATTTCCGATTTTAATGCTCCTTGTGAAGATTGAATTCCGAAAAGTAAAAATAATTTATTTTTAAATACTCTATCTAAATAAGGACAACTCAATAAATCAAAGAACAATAACACAAGCTCTGTATGTTTAGTTCGATTTTCCATTGAAACATCATTAATCTTTTGCAATATATAATTTTCAATTACTTTTTTAATCTTTTTATATCTCCTTTTGTTTCCAATATAAAACAAAGTAACGGTAATTGAGAAGTAGTGTAAAGGATATTCACATTCCTTTTTAACCAAATTTATTCTTAAATAGTGTCCGAGTAATTCTTCACTTAAACGATATTCTCGTCCAAGGTCATCGAGAGCAATAAGTAAATAAAGTGTTTCAATTTGAATATGTTCTTTTATTCGCACCTTTTTTAGGACCAAGAAAATTTCATCATAAATTTTCTTAAATATTCTGTGCTTTAAATCTACGCTTAGATGTAGCTTAGAAAATTGGGCCAGTTTACTAATTATAGAGCATAATTTTATTGTGCTGTTAACTCTTGGAGTAACTGTATAAATGAAGAAAGATAAATCTAACATCTCTAAGATCTCATTGGCAATAACATTTTCGTCTTGACATTCTTCTATAGAAACTTTAATTAGTTCTATAGTTTTGTTATCAATGCATCCCAGCGTGAAATTCTGGATGTCTTTATATTTTACTTTAGATGTGTCAACGATAATTTTAAATTCTGTTATTAGTCTGTTTGAACTGATATAAAAAGGTTTTTTGAGCTTTTTGCCATTAAACTCATCTTTCGAAAATTCAATTTTATTGAACGCCAATTGTTTTTCCAATAATTTGACCACTCCTACTTTAGCCTTTGTGATATCAGTTAATATTGGTTTTGAATACTCCTCACTTTTTCCTTCGTTCAAGCCTAACTTGTAGTCTCTCAGTTTCAGTCTAAAACGATTTAGAACTTCATCCTTTACGTGTTCATCAGTGTAAAAAATGAAATAATCATCAACATATCTAAAAACTTCATAATCCTTTCTAAAAATCAAAGGACTTTCCAAATCGGCTAATTCCAACTGGACTGTTTTATCAATTTTTTGAAGAATGATTTCTGCGAATATTCTTGAGAATTCCGGGCCTATTATTATGCCGTTTGTTTCGCCATAATTGAGATCTTGCATCAATCTGTCAAATATGCCGCCGAATGTGGATTTTGATAATCCAATGTTGTCTTTAACAATTTCTTTTTCTAATAATGCCCAGGTTATTGAATGTGAATAAATGCTATCAAAACATTTTGAAATATCAAATTTGAAAAGATTGTCATACTTTTTTTCACATCGATGATATTTATAAGATTCGTAGAACTTATGAATATTACTTATTTCTTTGTAAGAAAAAAATGTTTTTAAATTTTCATATTCTTTGTCGAAAACTTCAACGCCTTCCGTTTCATGGTCGGCGGATAACTTATCATAATGAAGTCTGTCTTTAAAATAAGTAAATTGGGCAGTATTAAAGGGTCTTCTCAAAGAAAAATCACTTTGACTACTATAATAGAGAATTAAATCCTTGAACACATCGTAGAACTCAATTACTGCAAGTTGGCTTTTTGGATGTACTACTGTAAGCTCCCGAAATTCTTTATGTTTATGCGAAATTTTATAGTGAAATGGTATAGCTTTTAATGCTCCACTATTTACATTCAAATCAAAATGAGTACATGATTGAGACTGGATTTGACCGTCGGAAATTCCAAATAACATTTTCATTATTGCTTTGGTTGATCTATCATTATTCTTCCATTGTATGCGATTTCCAACCAACTCTACTTCGTTTGATATTAAGAATTCGTAAAAATGACGATTAGAAAATGTGGCGGGGGTCTCAAATGGCAAAACATCTGACAGTACTACTCTCTGCTTCTTATTAGTTATGTAGCGTTTATTTTTAACCATCATTTCCAGATTTTCATAATGTTTTTCAATTGTTTCGCGCTAAAAGGCGAAAATCTCTGGGTGTTAAATCCATCGATAAAGGTGTATTTGTCGAGTCTGCTTTGTAATGATCCCGATGTTATCAATGAATAGCTCTTTCTTTTTAAAAGATTATCAAGATGCCTAAGCTGACCTAATTCAGTAAGAAAGGAATTGGAGTAATAGATTCCTATCAAAATTTTTGATTTATTATTTACCAATCGTGTATTTCCGGTTAAAAATCTAATTCTATAGATCAGCAAATCTCTTGCTGTCTTTTGATCGATTACAGCGAGGTTTAGATAATCTGAAAAAGCAAGTTCCAGTCTTTCTTCTAATTTTTTTAATTTCTTAGCCGTTAATTTTGTTTTCACTACTCCATTTTCAACTGTGAATTCATATCCCAAAAATTCAAATTGACATATAGAGGTGTCAGGGATATTTCTTTGAAATGTTTTTGACGGGTTTGTTAAAACAGTGCTATTTGATTCAATAGTTTGTATAACTTCATCTAAAACATTTCGGGATGGTGCATTTGGATTTGGAATGAATACCATAACAATATCATCGACGAAACGCGCATAATAAATTACACCAGGAATAGACCTCAATAACCTATCTATTTTTCGCATAAATAATTCTGCGAGATAAGCGCTCACGCCAATTCCTCTTGGCACACCTGATGTTGTTCCTGATATTAATTTGTAACTTCTTAGAATTTGATTTATAACTTTTCTGGATTTAGGTGATAATAAATTATCCTGATTTACGCTTTTGAGAATTGTTTCGTGATCTATAGACTCATAGAAGTTAGATATGTCTGTTCTGATTATGGTCTTAGGAAATTTATTACTTAACAGAGTTATTAGTTGTCGAACAATACTGTTTCTATCTGATTGCTTGACATCAAATAACCTTGAAACATTGTGCTGAACCTGCTTTATCGCAAAAAAATACTCTGGTGTATTATCAATTGTATATAGATCTTTTCCTCCTGGAATTCTGATAATTTTAAGTTCTAACTTGAAGTTTTTTTGATTGATATTCGAACTTATTTTTGCTAATACAGACTCTATCTCCTTGTTTCGATCATCTCTAAAGCTTTCTTTTACTTCATTAAAAAATTGAGCTAATTTGAAATTACCTGATTTCTTTTTTGCTTTTGCTAAAGTTCCGTATTTTTTTATTTCAGCTGTGATAATCCGAACGGATGTAAGCTTTAATTTATCTTCTACAAATAGTCCATTCCTATTTGATATATCAAATATGATTCTAAAATTGGACGCTGAGAATGATTGGTCTAACATGCTAACTACTTATAATTAAATTCATTACATTTAATACAATTTAACTGAAAAAGAGAAATTCAAATGACTAATTACCCATTCTCCACAATTCCAATCTCCTCCTCCGTCAACCCATACAGCTCATAAACCATCTGATCGATTTCCTTTTCCGTGGTTTCGATTTGGTCTTGCATCTCCTGTACTTTTTTCTTGTTTTCCTCAAAGAGTTCCATCCACTCAAATTCATCCTTTTTGGTGAGCTCTGGGATGGGGTTCTCGACTGCGCTCGAACGGACAATAGCTTCTTTTGCTCTTTCTCTATTGGAGGCTTTTATGGCTTTATTAAGTTCTTTGATGAATTCGCCGAAGGAGAGGTTGTGCCAGTTTTGGAGTTTGCGAGTAAATTGTTGGAAACCAAAACTTGAAAACAAATATTTCTGAAAATTCAACATGATTTTACCAGTTGATTTCTTCTGCTCTATTATTTGGTCTACTAATAATGCGAATACTTGTTTATTTTCTGCGTTTTTGATAGGAATTAATGACAAAGGTTTATTGAAATATTCTCTTGAATTTCCTTTTGGCTTTCCTATAAAACCATAATGCCAATTTAAAAGTTTTGAATTCAACAAAGCAGCAATAAACTTTATTGGATAATTATCATTAATGGAAACGATGGCTCTTACATCACCGCCATTATTAAACAACTGTTTGTTATCGTAACCAAATCTATTTTTATCTGCACGATAGGGAACAAGTAATTTTTCAGCTGCGTCAAAAACAGATTTCACTGAAGGTCGATGTAAACGCCACCATTCGTATTCTTGATTTTTAGGCCCTCTTCTATCTAATAAGGTTTCTTTATAAACTTTTAAATACCGATAAGCATTTGGGAAGGTGTTCTTTGAGAAATCATTGTCGGTATAGATTATATATTGATTCGTTTTATTTATTATGTAAGCGTCTATATCGCTATTTTTAATGCATTTCCGTAAAACTGATCTTTCAATATTAAATTCTCTTATAATTTCATCATTGATCGTAAACACCTCGTTTTTACCGGACTCACTTCCTTTAGCTATCTCTGCAATAGTCCCTAATAGTTTATTTCCTAATTCTATTTTTTTGATTAAATCCAGACTTTTACGATTAGCAATTAACCAATTATTATTTAAAGATTGCCGTTCAACTTCCGTTCTTTCAAATTCAGGAAGAGTTAAATTTATTTCATAGAGAGGTAAATTGGATTTATAATTAATAATAACGACTTTATCACTTGTAATCACAGCATCTGCAAAAATAATAGTAGTGTGAATATTTGCGTCTCTGAAAATATGATAATCAGAAAAATTAATTAGAACATTTATGTGCAAGGAAAGGTAACTCCTTAACTTTTGAGCATATTCATTGCCTATGAAATAATTAGAAGTAATAACACCAAATGTGCCTGTTGAATTTAAAATCTCAATCCCTTTATATAAAAAATAATACATTAAATCGTTGTAACCTGTATGTATTTTGTTGTATTCTTTTGAAAAAAATGAATGTATTAAATCATCAAATTCTTTAAGGTTAACATAAGGCGGATTCCCAATCACCACATCAAAACCACCATTCTTAAATATCTCCGGAAATTCGGTATGCCAATTAAAGGCTTTGTCTCCTGCCACGTCAACATCGTCTATCAAACTATTGCCACATTTGATATTACTGTTTAAATCGTTCAGTTTTCGTCTTGGTTGCGCAGTACGTAACCATAAAGAAAGTTTTGCGATTTCTACACTTTCTTCATTGAGATCAACACCATAAATATTGTTTTCCAAAATAGTGTTTTCTATATCAGGGAACTGCAAGCCACCTCCTAAAAGTTTGGTTTTGAGTTCGTCAATATAAGTATGTTCTTTAATCAGAAAATCCAAGGCTTGATTTAAAAATGCGCCAGAACCACAAGCAGGATCGCAAATTGTGAGTTGTAATAACCAGTCACGATAGTCGTCAAGAATATGTACAAGATTTTCAATGGTTGTTTTATTTCGGTTTTTACGACCTTTAAAATATTCTTCTTCGTGAAAGTCCAGCTCTATCTTCTTTTCTTCACAAAGCTTGCCTATTGTATTTTCAACTATGTATTTAGTAATGTATTTTGGGGTATAAAAAACACCATCTTTTTTACGTTTACTGGTCTGTTTGTCAAAATCGCCACCTTCAATCTCTGCGCTTACACTTTCTATTTCGTTAAGAGAGTTTTCAAAAATATGACCGAGAATGTTTACATCTACCTGACTTTCAAAATCGTAGTTGGAAAGCTTGCGGGTGTGGCTGTATAATAGTTCGCTGTCAATTTCCAAAGCATCCAAAATGGCATCGGGTTTAAACAGACCACCATTGTAGGCATAAATTTCGGCGCGGCTGGCGGTTCCCTTTCTTCCGGTATCCAGAAAGTGGAAATATTGCTTAAACAAATCGTACAAAGGACGTTCATCGCCAAAATCATTATCGTCTTTCCATTTATTCAATATTTGAAGTGTGGAATTGGAAGGCAATAACATTCGGTCTTCAGCGAAGAAAATAAACAAGAAACGATCAATAAGTTTCTGGGACTTCTGAAACAGGGTGAGCTTTACATTTTTCTCAAGTCGGCTAAGATCATTTTGATAATCAATGTCATCAAGAGCATCGAGCTTGGCTCTTACGGTTTGGGAGTTATTTTTAACCAGATCACGATAGAGTTCACGTTTAAACAGCGAATAATCCTTGTAGAATGTTTTGGTAATTTCTTGCTCTTCCGCAATCGAAGCTTCCTTTATTTTAAGCGGTGTATTATTAACTATTTTGTTTAAGTGCAAACACAAATACATCAGCTTAAACCGTTCTTTTGAAAGTGTAAACAAATCAAACTCTTCAAATTCTGTGGCATCATTGATATAAAAACGCAACTTCTCAAAATTGGAGGTAATGACATAGATGCATCCTTTATGATTAGCTTTATAATCAAAAGCTTGACGACGAATGCTCTCCAGGTCTTTTGTATTGGTGCCTTTTAATTCAATGACACCAATAGCAACGCCATCCTTTAAGATAGCACCATCGGCTTTACGTTGATTTTTCTCGTTCTTAAATTCCGTAGTTAGGTTTGAGTCGGGATTTGGAAATAAGGTATATCCCAAAATATTTACGAAAAGCTCATGCAGAAAGGTCGCTTGGTACTGCTCTTCCTTGGCAGTTTTTATATTCTCTTGGATGATCGTGTTCCAGAAATAATTCTGATATTTTTTATAGGCTTTGTCAACTTCTGAATCGTAGAGTAATGCAAGATGATTTTTGAGTACGGAGGTTTGAAATAATGGCATAAACTATTATAGAGTGTTAGGAGCCTCTAAAATAGGGAAAGTTAATTACTATTAAGGCATCTAATTTTTAAATTATTTAAGTGTTTTTTAACAGAATCACCATTATTTTTTCACTTTAATATTAGGTTGCCTAATTGAGTTAGTGATTCTATAGGAGAGAAATAATTACCCTCGTACTATTAAAGTCATTTTAAAGTAAATTTTCGAGAAAGACACTAATTTTAGGTCATTATCTCGAAAGTTTACGATAATTTAAATTGCACATATTTTAGATAATAGAACAAAAACCTGAACCCGGGATGGTTCCGAACCTTATTTATCCCGTCAAAATACAGCATGAGCTCCTCATAACGAGGATTGGCTATCGTGATACTGGAAGGGAAAAGTGTTTCCAGGGCAGCATTGTCGCGAGCCAAAAGCGCTTCGAGAGCATGTTCAGTGGCTTTGAACAGTTGCATGTCATGGTTTACCGTATTGCAGGATATGTCTAGGGTAGCGCTTATTTTACGGTTGCTATGCCCATTAACATGTAGGGGAATGATTTGGGCTCTAGTTTATAGCTGTGTTGAAATTAAATTTTTTAATATAAAAAGTGCTAAAATTAACTATCCTGTCAGGTAAAATAAACAAAAACATTATCCTCGTGTTACTATTAAGTGTAAACTTATTCTTGTGGTTTATTCGTTTTAAAAATCGGTTGTGTTTTTAGATGAACCACAAGCTGTAATTAAAATCGGAATTATTATTTGAAGTCATGTTTTTAATAATGCAGGGAACAATTGCCTCTGTCATGCAAGCACCCTCTAATCATAATTAGCTTTAAAATTCCCGTTCCATTTGCCTTGTACTTTAAGCACTTGCTCTATAACATCGCGAACAGCACCTTTGCCGCCTTTTTTATGAGACACGTATTTTGAAATGTTTTTTATTTCGGGAACCGCATCTTGTGGGCAACATGGCAATCCTACTAATGCCATAACGGGATAATCTGGAATGTCGTCTCCCATATAAAGCACGTTTTCCGATTTTATAGTGTATTTTTCAAAATACTCGTTCAGTTGTTCTATTTTGTTTTGAGCGCCCAGATAGATGTCCGTAATGCCCAATCCTGCCAAACGAATGCGTACGCCTTCATTAGAACCCCCAGAAATAATACAGATATTAAAACCTTGGTCTACTGCAGTTTTAAGCGCATACCCATCCTTGATGTTCATGCTACGCAACATTTCCCCTGTGCTAGTTACGCTTATTGTGCCATCTGTTAACACGCCGTCAACATCAAAAATAAGTGTAGTAATGTGTTCTAGGTATTCTTTATAGCTTTTTTCTTCCATGGGTATGTTGTATCGATTCTGTTAATAGTTCGTATATATTTTTGTGATGTGGGTTTTCTAAAGCTTTCAAGTGCTTTTTAATGGTTTTTTTGTCATGGCGTTTAGCAGGACCTGTTTGCGCGGTAAATGGCGAATGATTTTGCACTTTAAGGGCGGTTTCTAAAATGAGGGGTTTTAATAAATCGAATTCAGCACCTTCAGATTCAGTTATTTCATGTCCGATTCTATACAATTGATTGGTGAAATTGTTTACAAAAACAGCTGCTAAATGTAACACGCGCCTCTGGTCGCTATTCACTCTTTTTGTTGGGCTGCCCAGACTTCTAGCAAGCTGCTTTAAAAGTGGATAACACGCTTTATTTATAGTTTCTATACAGATGGGAACATTGGCAAAATCTATTTCGGCATTTTTGCTAAAGGTTTGCAAGGGATATAGAACACCGCGCTTATGTTTTTTATCAATATCATAAACACTCACGCTGCCAGAAGTGTGCACCACCAGTCTGTTTTCAAAAGGAAGCTGCGACGAGAGGTTTGCAATAACATCGTCACTTACTGCCATAATATATACATCGGCATCTTTTAGTTGCGATAAATCGTCTATAACATCTACCTCATTTTTATAAGAGGCCAGCGTATCTATATGTCTGTTATACCATTGGCTAACAAAAACTCCCTCTTTTTTGCTAAACGCTTTAAATAAATGTGTGGCTACATTACCTGCGCCAAGAATTGCTACTGAAATCATAGCGCTAAAATAATGATATTTAAAGATAAACTTTCCGTTCTTTAATAGATAATTTTTTTAATCCTTCTAATTTCTTAATTGCTCTAATAACTGTTTCAACACGTAAACCTGTAAGGTCTGATATTTGTTGGCGTGTTAAGTTAACCTCATAGAGGGTATTGCTTTTAGCGGTTTCCTTTAAGTGATTAAGCAGGGTTAATATACGGTGTTCTGGCGGATAAATAGAGAGTTCTTTCATGATTTTTGCTTTATACACCATGCGTTTGCAAACTAATTTCGTGAACTTTAAATGAATTTTAGGATGCTCCTCTAAAAGTTGAAAAAAAGAAAGTTTTGATAGCTTGTAAATTGAGCAATCTGTAAGACAGAATGCACTTGCAGGATAAGCGGAATCGCAAAAAAGAGGGGGCTCGCCAAAAGACATATCATTTTTAAAAAAACCTTGAACAAATTCTTTGCCCTCTTCGGTGTGATTAAACATTTTTACTGTACCTGTTTTTATTTGAAAATAGAACAAAGCGGTTTCACCTTCGCTAAAAATAGTTGTTCCTTTCTGGTAAGATTTTAGAATAACCGGGTAGGATTCAATAATGGTATTTGGTATCATGTTGTTATGATTTGAATCATAAAATAACAAAGTTATGTTTTAGAACTTTGGGTATATCATTTAAATAGATGAAATTATGAAATTATATGATAAGTATTTACTCGATTTTAAAAAAGACTATATCCTTTATATTCCCTTAAGTATCATATTGCAGAGTTGTATGGGTTCCATTGCAGCAATGTTTATTACAATGAACCATACCAAGCCCACTTATTTTTATGAGTTAATTCTTTGTGTTACATTAGCCATGGCATATAACGGTGCTGTTTATGCCCAATTGAAAATGAATTGGATATTCAATCTGTTGGTCATCACATTGATTACAGATGTAATATTGATAGCTTTAAACGTACAATGAACAAACACGATATAAAAACAAGAGAAGACATTCATCTTTTGGTCTCTACATTCTATAAGAAGATTAGAAAAGACACTGTTTTGGGACCTTTTTTTAACGGGGTAATAAAAGATTGGGATGAGCATATAGAGAAATTAACAAGCTTCTGGGAGGCTAGTTTGTTTTTTAAAACCAAATACTATGGGAATCCCTTGGAAACTCATGTAAAAGTGGATCAAGAAAACCACCATGCTATTGAGCAAATGCATTTTGGATTATGGCTTAACCTTTGGTTTCAAACCATTGATGAGCTTTTTGAAGGCGATTATGCTGAAAATGCCAAGAACCGTGCAAGAAAAATGGGCACATTCTTGTTTATGAAAATTTTTGAAGCTAGACAACATCAGTAGGGCATAGCGTTAATCCTCATTTATTTAAAAAAATAGTCGCTTTAGGGGCATACTTATCGTACAGGCACCAAGAAACACCCTATAAACTTGTTTTAGAGTTTTGAGCTTGCTGCTAGGCTTTATCGGTTATGAGACTTGCTTTATTCTTCAATCTGCATTCGTAACGGGCTTTTTTGTTAAACTTTAACACTCCAAAATTGAACATAAATACCTAAATTTGCCGCAGCTTAAAAAGGCTCTCATTATGCAAAATAAAATCACTAAATTTCTTTTCTCAACACGATTTACCGCGTTTTTGTTTCTTGCTTTCGCTATCGCAATGATAACAGGTACTTTTTTAGACGCTGGACAGGATACTTCGCCAACACCTTTAACTCGAAACTTAATTTACAACGCTTGGTGGTTTGAAGCCATCATGCTGTTTTTTGTCATTAATTTTATTGGCAATATTTTTAAATTCCGATTACATAAAAAAGAAAAATGGGCGTCTCTAACATTGCATTTAGCCTTTATATTTATTTTAGTTGGGGCTTTTATTACCCGATATATTAGTTACGAAGGCATGATGGCCATTCGGGAAGGCGCTACAGAAAACGTATTTCTTTCTCAAAAAACATATGTAACCGCTTATATTGATGGAGATTATGAAATTGATGGTGTGCCACAGCGCTTGCCTATTGAAAGAGAGGTGGATTTTTCTGGACGAATGGATAATAATTTTAAAGTTCATACCAAATACAACGAACAGCCCGTTTCAATTGAGTTGGATAAATTTATTGTGGGTGCAGAAGAAGATATTGTACCAGACGAAACTGGCGACCAATATTTAAAGATAGTGGAAGCTAGTGGTATAGGCCCCCATAACCATTTTTTAAAATTGGGTGAAATTCAAAACATCCATAATATTTTGTTTGCTTTTAATAAGCCTACAGAGGGTGCTATAAATATTACATATACCGATGATGGAGAATTAACCATAAAATCTCCTTTTGAAGGCGAATACATGACCATGGCCACTAGAGCAGAGGGTAAATTGGTAAAAGATAGCTTGCAGCCTTTGGTTTTGCGTTCGCGATACGTTATTGGTAATATGCAAATGGTGTTTCCTAATACTGTAGTAAAAGGTACTTTCGATATTGTTAAACAAACAGAAGCCTTACGATCGGGTGCCGATGGAGCCGTTTTTAAAATAACGGCTAATAATGAAACCAAACATGTAGGTGTATTGGGAGGTAAAGGTACCAATAGTAATTTTAAGTATGTTAAAGTAGGTGGTCTGGATATTGGTATTCGTTATGGTTCTAAAGTTTTAGAGCTGCCTTTTTCTATAAAGTTGAACGATTTTGAGGCAGAGCGTTACCCCGGAACAGAAAATGGTTATTCAGCATATTCCAGTGAAGTTACCGTGATAGACGAAAATAAAGAAAGTTACGATTATAAGATTTTTATGAACAATATTTTAGATCATGGTGGATATCGTTTTTTTCAATCCAGTTTTGACCCTGATGAGAAAGGAACCATTTTATCTGTAAACCATGATTATTGGGGGACGTTGATTACTTATATCGGCTATTTTATTCTCTATTTTGGAATGATGGCTATTTTATTTGCAAAAGGGACGAGATTTGGAGATTTAAAACGACACCTTGAAAAAGTAAAGGCTAAAAAAGCAAAAATGCTTAGCGTTATATTGCTGTGTTTTGGTTTAAATACTTTTGCCCAACAGCATTCTGAAAATGATGGCCATAACCATTCTAAAAAACCGACAAAAACACAAATCGATTCGATTTTAAAAGCCAATACTACACCTAAAGAGCACGCAGCGCTTTTTGGTAATATGGTTATTCAAGATATTAGTGGGCGTATGATGCCTGTTAATACCTATGCCTCAGAAATGCTTAGGAAGTTGTATAAGAACGATTCTTATGAGGGTTTAAATGCCAATCAGGTCTTTTTATCTGTGCAAGAAAGCCCCACGCTGTGGTATAATGTTCCTGTTATCTATTTGGCCATGAAAAAGGCAGATACCATAAGACATCTTATTGGTGTAGATGAGAGCAAGAAACATGTGTCGTTAGCAGATTTTTTTACAGATAGAGGCGAATATAAATTAGCGCCTTATTTGGACGAGGCTTATAAAGCTTTGGCTCCAAATGGCTATCAAAAAGAATTTAAGGAAGCCGATCAACGTGTCAGTTTACTTTATAATACTATTGAAGGCAGTTCGTTGAAAATATTTCCAATCCCAGATGATTATAACAATAAGTGGATCTCTACAACGGAATTGCCACAATATAGAGAACAAATAGAAGACTCTTTATACGCTAATTTTGTTAAAAATGGTTTTCAAGCGTATTTGTTTACTTTAAATAATGCGAAAAAAACGGGCGATTTTTATGAAGCCAATAAAATTTTAGAAGCCTTTAATAGAACACAGCATAAGTACGGGGGGTCTGTGATGCTTAGTGACGATAAAATAAAAGCTGAAGTTCTATATAATAAGTATGATATTTTTAAAAAACTATTTAGTTGGTATTTATATGCTGGCTCTTTGCTTTTTATCATTCTTATTGTTCAAATATTCAAAGAAACCAGTAAGCCAATCCATTTTGCGGTAAAGGGGCTTAAAATTATTATAATTGCATTGTTTCTTTTGCATACAGCAGGACTTATTGCGCGTTGGTATATCTCTGGACACGCACCCTGGAGTGATGCATACGAGTCTATGATTTATGTAGCATGGGCAACTATGTTTTTTGGTCTGGCCTTTGGTAAGGATAGTGATTTAACCTTGGCGTCTACAACTTTTGTTACGGCCATGTTATTAATGATTGCCCACTGGAACTGGATGGATCCTGCTATTGCAAACCTACAGCCTGTTTTAAATAGTTATTGGCTCATGATTCATGTGGCAGTAATTGTAGCCAGTTATGGTCCTTTTGCTATTGGAATGATACTAGGGGTTACCACGTTATTCTTGATGGTTTTTACCACTAAAAAGAATAAAGCTAAAATGCAGCTTAACATCAGTGAGCTTACCATTATTAATGAAATGGCATTAACGGTTGGTTTGGTATTGCTTACTATCGGAAACTTTTTAGGAGGTATGTGGGCCAATGAAAGCTGGGGACGTTATTGGGGATGGGATCCAAAAGAAACTTGGGCGCTTATTAGTATTATGATTTATGCTTTTGTAATCCATATGCGATTAATTCCAGGTTTAAGAGGCCGTTGGCTTTATAACCTAATGTCTATAATTGCCTTTTCGTTTATTATTTTTACTTATTTTGGTGTTAATTTTTATCTGGCAGGACTGCACTCTTATCAATCTGGACAACAAATTGCTAGTTTTAATATTATCGCCATCGCTATTGGTTTGGTAGCTATGTTGGCTATTGTTTCGTATCTGCGTTATGCGAAATATTATAAAAAGTAATGTGTATTTATCTTAGCATGAAGTTTTTAAAAGATTTTAAAGAGTTTGCAGTTAAAGGTAATATGATGGATATGGCTATTGGTATCATCATTGGAGCGGCCTTTAATAAAGTGATAGATGTTATGGTGAAAAAAGTGTTTTTACCACCTCTATCTTTGCTTACAGATGGTGTTAACTTTCAAGACAAGCGTATTATTCTTAGGGAGGCTGTCTCTAACCTAGAAGGAGCTATTATTACAGATGAAGTTGCTATAGGCTACGGAGCTTTAGGTGAGGCTTTTATAGATTTTTTAATTATTGGATTTACAGTTTTTTTGGTGGTAAGGTTTATGAACGGACTTCGTAATAAAGCGCACGATGCTAAGGACAAAACGGTAGCCACACCCAAAGATATTGAGTTGTTGTCTAAGCTTACAGCTCTTATGGAAGAGCAGAATAAATTATTGCAGTCAAAAAAAATAATGAAATAATGGCAAAAACAGGTCGTGATAAGAACACTAAAAATAAAGCAAAACGTACAAAATTGTTAGCTAGAAAAATTAATAAAAAAAAGAGTGAAGTACTATTGCGCAAAGAAAAACTTAAGGCTATTATACAAAAAGCTAATAAAGCACAAGAGGAAAAACTTTAATAGTTTTATAAAGGGCTTTCTGTAACCTTTCTATCAATTGAAATCATTTATAGGCTTGAATTTGAATAATATTTAAATGTGCTTTAGGTAATATACTTCTGTTCTAAATTATCTTATCCATGTATTGGAGGTGTTTTTTTTGCTTAAATATTTAGTTCCTTCATGAAAATAAAAAAAAGGGCGAAATTGTTATTTCGCCCTTTTGGTCATTCAAAAAAAAGTATAGATAATAAAAATTAACTTTCCGTTACCTGTTTTTCGTAAGTGGATGTGGCCTTGGTTTTAATGATATTGCCATCTACATCTTTAAAGCTATAAACCGCCTCAAGAACAAATTCCGTAGCGTCTTCATTAACATCAATAACAATAAGGTCTCTAGAGCAGTTGGCAACAAGCGTTAAGGTGGTTTCGCTTAATTTCCATGTGCCTTCTACTTTAAGCTTGTTAGAGCAGTCTGAGGCTACTTGCCCCAATGCTAACTCATAAGATCTATCGTCGTTAAAATTATAAACAATGTCTTTTTGGCATTCCGAATATTGGGCAAATAGATCTAAGCTAGGGTTGTCTTCGTTGTCGTCGGTTATATCAATTTCATCTTCTACCGTTATACTTTTTAATTCCCAACGTCCAGTAAAATCAGACTCTATTGGAATTAGTTCGCCTGTAATCGCTTCTGGACACTGTATGCTATCGTCGTTATTATCGCAACTAACGATTAACACAGACATGATTAATAGGCTTTTTACTAGTAAAATTGATTTTTTCATAATTTAATTGTTTTTAGATTCACATATAAGATGAACAAATGGCTAAATAGTTGCGTGGAGAAGGCTTCTTTTTTAAATTTATGATACGTTGCTTTTCTACATGATAAGGTAAACGATTGGTAATAGGGCGTGTATGTTTCTTTTTAAGGTAAACGTTTTTCAAATATTTTTATAAAATATATGTTTTTTGGTGTGGTTAGCAGTTTAATGATATCAATATCTTATAGGTTTGGATAACATGCCCGAAAGAGCATGTGCCGCACATGGTTGTTTGGGGTGTTTAGCCTGTATGTTAATTAAAAATCATCTCATCTGTTATATGATGATTGTAGAAGCGTGCTTAATTTGGTAAATTTTGATATTTGCACATGGAATTCTGTTCCAAATTGACTAAATTGTTAAAGTGAAAAAATACAGAATAGATATAAACGTAGATGTAGGGGAGGGCATAGGTAACGAGCATCAGCTTATGCCTTATGTTTCCTCGTGTAATATTGCTTGTGGTGGGCATTCAGGTGACGAAAAAACCATGCGTGCTGTCATTAAATTTGCAAAGGCACATGGTGTTAAAATTGGTGCTCATCCTTCATTTCCCGATAAAGAAAATTTTGGACGACAAGCGATGGATATGTCTTGTGTATCGTTGTTTACGTCTCTTAAAAACCAAATTAAAGACTTGTTGGCTGTATTAAAAGAAGAGCACGCCGTTTTGCATCATATAAAACCCCATGGTGCTTTATATAATAAGGCTGCGGTAGATAAACGAACCGCTGTTGTGTTGGTAGAGGTGGTGAAAAGTTTAAGAATGCCAGTGAAGCTATTTGTGCCATACGGTTCGGTAATTGAAAAGGTGGCCCTAAATAACGGACTAGATATTACTTATGAAGGCTTTGCCGATAGAAATTATAATAGCGATTTAACATTGGTTTCAAGAAAAGAAGATGAAGCCTTAATTTGTGATGGAGAAAAAGTGTTTGAACATGTTTATAGAATGCTAGCAACAGGAAAATTAAAAACGATTAACGGCGATGAAATAGATATAAAGGCGGAAACGTTTTGTGTTCATGGGGATACGCCCAATGCTGTTCTTGTTTTACAGCATTTATACACCCGTTTACAAGAGAAAGGAATCCAAATACATTAAATTTGAAACGTTTTAAACCTACTTATAAAGCATTCGGTGAGCGGTCTATTTTAATAGAGTGGCCACAAGAGATAGATGTCCACATTTTAAAAGATATTATTAATTTTAAAGAAGAAATTCAGAAATTTAATATTAAACCTTTAGTTGAATTAATTTCTGCATATAACTCATTATTACTGATTTACAATGAGTTTTATAAAGGTTTTGATGTAGAGATTGAGGTTATAGAAGAAATCTATAGTTCTAAAAGGCCTGTGTATACTAGTAGTCGGGTTTTGTGGAAAATACCCGTGTGTTATCATGTGGATTTTGGTGTCGATTTAGCTATGATTTCCAAAGACAAAAACATGACGGTTCCTGAGGTTGTGCAGTGGCATTCAAGTGCTATTTATACGGTGTATTTTATTGGGTTTTTACCTGGTTTCCTATATTTAGGTGGTTTAAATGAAAAACTCTACAGTCCAAGGAAAGCGACACCTCGTTTAAAGGTAGAAAAAGGAGCTGTCGCTATTGGGGGTGGTCAAACGGGTGTTTACCCTAATGAGAGCCCTGGCGGTTGGAATATTATCGGGAATACACCAGTGTCTTTTTTCGATGTTTCGAATGCGGACCCCTGTTTTGCGAAACCTGGGGATGCGCTTGTTTTTTATCCAATTTCAGTAAAAGAGCATCAAGAAATAAAAGCTTTAGTCGATGGAAATATGTATAAATTAAAACATGAGATAATCTATGATTAAGGTTTTAAAATCAGGTTTTTACACTTCTATTCAAGACTTAGGTAGAGTTGGTTTTCTAAAATATGGTGTGCCGCGTTCTGGAGCTATGGATTTGTATAGTGCAGGAATAGCAAATGCTTTGTTGGGCAATGAGGGGTCTTGTGCAGTGATGGAAATTACGATGACCGGCCCTGTGCTTCAATTTGAGTCTAGCACCAGTATTTGCATTTCAGGTGCCAATTTATCGCCCAAGCTTAATCAGCAACCAGTGGTAATGAATAAGGAGGTTTCTGTTGTTAAAGGAGATGTTTTGTCTTTCGGTGTATTAAAGTTTGGATTTAGGTGTTATATGGCCGTTTTAGATGGTTTTAAGATGGATGTCGTGATGCAGAGTCAGAGTATGTATAAAAACATAACGAACCAAAGTGTGGTTGCTAAAAACGATATGTTGCCAATATCAAAATCCCAAAGGTTCTTGAGTAAAAAAAATGCCTTGCTTAAAATAGCGCCAGCGTATTTTGAAACAAGTCAGATAGATGTTTTTAAAGGACCAGAATTTAATCGGTTATCAAGAAAGCAAAAGGATTTGGTGTTTTCTAAAACATTTCAAATATCAAAAAATAACAACAGGATGGCTTATCAGCTTGAGGGGTTCTTTGAAAATAGCTTACCGTCCATTATCACATCAGGTGTGCTTCCGGGTACGGTGCAACTAACGCCTTCTGGAGCGCTTATTGTTTTAATGCGCGACTGCCAGACTACAGGGGGGTATCCAAGAATTTTACAATTAAAAGAAAGTGCTAACAATGTGTTAGCTCAGAAATTTACAGGTCATGATGTTCACTTTAATCTTGTCGATGCTTATTGAGGTGTTGTGTTTCGTTATACCTTCTCAGTGGTTTTGGTGTTCTGGAGGGTTTCTATGTATTTTGTATAGATTTTAGTGTTTCTAATTTGGCGGCTTTTATCTATGTTTTCAATTGTGGTAGAGGTGCTAATTCTGTCTGCTCCCGCATCGATATATTTTAAAGCTGTATCGTAATCGTCAATACCTCCTGAGGCGCAAATTTTAATCATATCTCGTACTGTTTTTTTTATAATTTTCACATCTGTAAAGGTGGCCCCACTTTTGGAAAACCCGCTTGAGGTCTTTATATAATCTACTTGGGCGTCCATGCAAATTTCACAAGCTTTTATAACTTCGTTTTTGTTTAATTCTGAAATTTCAATAATAACTTTCAAAGGGGTGTTTGCAATGGCCAATTTTACATCTACAATATCCTTAAGCACAGACACGTGATTTTGACTTTTTAAAAAACCTAAATTGATAACCATTTCTATTTCGTCTGCACCATCTTTTACCGCTTGAATGGCTTCGTAAACCTTAGAGGCTGTAGCTGTCGTGCCTAGGGGGAACCCTATGGTGCAGCATGTTTTAGTGGTCGAGCCTTCAAGTAGCTGTTTTACTAATGGAACAAAGGCGCTATTTATGCATACGGCGTTAAACATACTTGTTTTTGCTGTTTTGCAGAATTCAATAATCTCGCGTTCCGTTAGGCTTGGCTTTAATAAAGTAAAATCGATATAATGGGCTATGTTCATTATTGCAAGTAGGTTTTGTTTTTATGTTTTTTGTAAACACATGCATTCGGTTCTTAGGAGTTTGGGGCAATCCATAGAGAGTCAAATTTATGAATAGAAATGATATAATATGCTTATAAAGTGTTTTTTTAGATAAACAGCACTTGTTTTTTGGTTATTAATAATTTGTTTTGAAAACATTTCACTGTCATAAAGATTAAAAAAAAGCAATCCTTAAGAGCGTTTTGTCTCATGTTTTGCTGTTTTACTTGATTTTTTTAAAATCTTTTGAACCCATAAAATAGCAGGAATTAAGGAATCAAAAATTTCATAAGGCTTATCATAAAACTGACGTTCGTATTCGGCACTTTTTCGCATGCTTGCGGTTAAGGGGATTAAAGCAATAGCTAGCATGTTTGGAATTTTTTCTGTTTCTGAATATATTAAGGGGTTAACAGAGTATGATTTTACACGGTTTGAAATGTATACCATATCTCTGCTGCTAAAATGATCTTTTATAAAATGGTTTAATAGGTCATTGTGATGGGGCTCTATAACTACGCCTTCTTTTATTTGGTTGATGATGAACTCATCAAAAATAAATATTTCAGAATCTTTTAAATCAAAATATTTAATAATCCCCATAGCTTGTTTTCTTATAAATATAGGAAAAAACTAGGGAGCATCCTATTATGGTCTAAAAAAAGGCAACGTTAATTTCTGCTCCCTCTTTGCGGGGGTAGAAATTAATGTTGCCTAGATTGTTGTGTTTTAGTGTTCTTTTTATCTAAATCCGAGCCTTAGCTTAATTCTTTTTCTCTATCAAATCGCCTTGGTTTCTAAAAACTAAAGTGTCATCAAATGCATCTAAGAGTATGATGCTATCTGAGTTTACTTTTCCAGCTAAAATTTCCTTACTCAAGGCATTTAAAACCTCTTTTTGGATAACTCGTTTTACAGGTCTTGCTCCGTATTCTGGATTGTATCCTTTTTTTGCTAAATAAGCCTTGGCTTCGGTTGTAGCATCGAAAGCGACCCCTTGCTGAGCAATCATTTTCGATATGCCCTTTAGTTGTAGCCCTACAATTTCAAGAATGTTTTCTTTGCTTAAGGGCGTGAACATAATTGTGTCGTCTATGCGGTTTAAAAACTCAGGACGCACGCTTTGTTTTAATAATGCTAACACGTCTACTTTTGCGCTTTCTATAGCGGAATCAATATCTTTTGTTGCATCAAAGCGGTCTTGGATGATATGGCTTCCGATATTAGAGGTCATAATGATTATAGTGTTCTTGAAATCGGCTATTCGTCCTTTGTTGTCTGTTAGGTGGCCTTCGTCCAAAACTTGCAATAAGATATTGAATGTGTCGGGGTGTGCTTTTTCAATTTCATCTAAAAGAACAACCGAGTAGGGTTTTCTGCGTACGGCTTCTGTTAGTTGGCCGCCTTCGTCATAGCCTACATATCCTGGAGGTGCGCCTACTAATCTGCTAACGGCATGGCGTTCTTGGTATTCGCTCATGTCTATACGGGTCATCGCGCTCTCGTCGTCAAAAAGATATTCGGCCAATGCTTTTGCGAGTTCGGTTTTACCTACCCCTGTGGTTCCAAGAAACAAAAAGGTACCTATGGGTTTTTGTGGGTTTTGCAATCCAGCGCGACTCCTTCTTACGGCGTCGCTTACGGCGGTGATGGCTTCTTCTTGTCCAACCACGCGTTTATGGAGTTGGTCTTCCAGTTTTAGTAACTTTTCACGTTCACTCTGCAGCATTTTGGTTACGGGGATCCCAGTCCATTTAGCCACAACTTCGGCAATATCGTCATAAGTTACCTCCTCTTTGATCAATGGGTTTTCGGAATGGGCCTGTAGTTGCGCCTGAAAGCCTTCGAGTTGTTCTTGTGCTTCTTTTATTTTGCCATAGCGCAGCTCTGCTACTTTCCCGTAATCACCTTCGCGCTCTGCTTTTTCAGCTTCAATTTTAAAATTCTCTATCGCCTGCTTGGTGTTTTGGATATTGTCCACAACTTCCTTCTCGCTTTTCCATTTGGCGTTTATCTCATTGCGTTCTTCTTTTATATTTGCAAGATCAGAACGTAGGGATTTTAGTTTGCTTTCATCCTTTTCGCGTTTAATGGCTTCAATTTCAATTTCCAGCTGCATAATTTTTCTATCCAGCACATCTAATTCTTCGGGTTTCGAGTTGATTTCCATACGCAGTTTTGAAGCTGCTTCGTCCATAAGATCGATAGCTTTATCGGGCAAAAAACGGTTTGTAATGTAGCGTTGCGATAATTCTACGGCACCAATAATGGCCTCGTCTTTAATGCGGACTTTATGGTGGGTCTCATATTTTTCCTTGATACCACGAAGAATGGATATAGCGCTTTCTGTGTCGGGTTCGTTAACTACAACTTTTTGAAATCGACGCTCTAGAGCTTTGTCTTTTTCAAAATATTTTTGATACTCGTCCAAGGTAGTGGCTCCGATGGCACGCAATTCGCCACGTGCTAAAGCGGGTTTTAGGATGTTGGCGGCATCCATGGCGCCTTGTCCGCCACCAGCACCAACCAAGGTGTGTATTTCATCGATAAACAAAACGATGTCGCCTTCGCTGGTTGTAACTTCCTTAATAACGGCCTTTAGGCGTTCTTCAAACTCGCCTTTATATTTAGCCCCAGCAATAAGTGCTCCCATATCTAAAGCGAAAATTTGCTTGTTTTTAAGGTTCTCGGGGATGTCGCCATCAATAATACGATGCGCTAAGCCTTCTGCGATAGCGGTTTTTCCTGTGCCTGGCTCTCCAATTAAGATGGGGTTGTTTTTGGTTCTACGTGAAAGAATTTGAAGAATTCTTCTAATTTCTTCATCACGACCAATAACGGGGTCTAATTTGCCGTCTTTAGCTAATTGGTTTAGATTTTTGGCGTACTTGTTTAGGGCGTTGTATGTCTCTTCTTGACTTTGAGAGGTGACGTTTTCACCTTGTCGCAATTCGTTAATGGCGGCTTGTAAGGTTTTTTCCGTAACGCCTTGGTCTTTTAGCATTTGTGCTATTTTGCTGTTTGATTTGAATACTGCTAAAATAAGGTGTTCAATAGAGGTGTAGTCATCTTTCATTTTTTTTGCAATGATCGATGCTTCGTTTAGGGTTTTTCCTGCTTCTCGCGATAACAAAAGTTCTCCTCCAGAAACTTTTGGGAAGTTCTCCAGTTGTTTGTCTACTGCTTGTTGTAATATGGCAATATTTACATTTAGCTTCTTTAGGAGAAATGGCAATACATTTTCGTCAACATCAAAGATGCCTTTAAAAATATGCTCGTTTTCAATTTGTTGTTGGCCCATGCCTTGCGCAATTTGTTGTGCTTGCTGTATGGCCTCTTGGGATTTTATTGTAAAATTATTTAAATTCATAGTTGTATATGTTTTTAGTGCTTTTTTTCTTTATAAATAGTGAAGAAAGCGCATGTGTGTTTTGGTATTATTATATTATAGATATAACTGTTATATTGTTTTACTTTTACACCAGGAATAAGTCAATAAGCTTACCGTTTTATTTAGTAAGACAAAACGGCTGATTTTCTAAGGCTTGCGCTGACTTTTTGTCATCGTAAGGTCTGGCGATTATTCCGACTACTTAAAAGTAATGTTTAAAGTTATAGAATTATGAGTTTTTTTAAAAAAATATTTACAGGTTCAACGGAGCAGAAAGAAGAAAAAGTAACACCTTGGATTGCTTTAACTGAAATAACGCAATTAGAGGATATAAAAGAAAAATCGAATACAAAACCCCAAATCATATTCAAGCATTCTACACGTTGTGGTATAAGCCGTATGGTAATGAACCAGTTTGTAGGGTATTATAATTTTACCGAAGAAGAGTTGGATTTATATTATTTAGATTTATTGAATTACCGTGATATTTCAAATGAAATAGCGTCTAAATTTCAAATCCTTCACGAGTCACCACAACTTTTAGTGATTAAAAGTGGGACTGTAGTGGCTTATGCCTCTCATGGACAAATTAATGAAATAGACTTAAGTCAATATGTTTAAATCTTGATTTTTTTCAGGTTTTAAAGGTATGGCGCTCATAATGATATGAGTGTTTGTTATGCGCGGTGTTTCCAGCGTTTATGAGTCCAGAAATAAAATTCGGGTGCATTTTCGATTTGTTTTTCTACTTCCCGTAAAAACAAATCCGTAAGTTCATAGTCTTTGTAGTCTTTGGAGTTTTCGGCAAGGGTTATAATTTCACCTTCATAATAGCCGCGTTTTATTTTAGTGACCTTTAAGTATGCTGTGGTAAGATCTAATTTTTTAGCCAATCGCTCTGCGCCGGTAAAACACGGTACCTTGATGCCCATAAAGTGGCCCCAATATACCTCCTTGCTAAGTTTGGGCGATTGGTCGCTTAAAAAACCAATAATGCTTTTAACACCCTGTGCTTCATTTTGGTTAATGGCGTGTATGGTTTCTTTTGTGCTGATTAAAGTGGTTTTAAATTTAGAACGAATATCCCTAACTAATTTATCGAAGTAGGGATTGGCCAATTTTTTATAGACCCCAAAACCTTTATAATTGATATGATTCTGTACTTCTATAGACCATTCCCAGCTCGCATAGTGCCCAAAAATCAATATAATGCTTTTGTTCAAGGATTCTAAGCGTTGGAGTTCCTCTGGATTTGTAATATTAAAGCGTTTTTGTAATTCCTTTTTAGAAATGCTCATGGTCTTGGCCATTTCTAAAAACATATCGCAAAGGTGTTTGTAGAATTTTTTCGTAATGAGGTTTCTTTCTTCCTCGGTTTTATTAGGGAAAACAGTTCTTAAGTTGCTTATAACCACTTTTTTTCTATAACCAACAATATAATAGAGTACCACGTATAACCCATCCGAAATTAAATACAGAATCCGGAATGGGAGTATGGAAATAAGCCATAAAAATGGATAAACAAGAATATAAACTAGAAATGGCATTAAATAACTTTAAATTTGCAACTGCAAATATATGTTAATTTGACTTTAAACAGAAGAAAGAATGGGTGACTTAGATGTGATTACTATAATAATTATTGCTGCAAACGTTATGTTGTCCTATAAGGGCTTTGGCGATTTTGTTTTTTTTGAGAAATACAAATTCCATGTTGGTGGAATTCAACGTGGCGAAAAAATTAGGTTGTTTAGTGCAGGATTTTTGCATATTGATACCCAGCACCTCTTGTTCAATATGCTTACGTTATACTTTTTCGCAGGTACAGTTATTGCTTATTTGGGCACCGTTGGTTTTTTGGTTGTGTATATGGCTAGTTTGGTTTTTGGTAATGTATTATCTTATTATTTTCATAAAAACGAATATAACTATACTGCTGTTGGTGCCAGCGGTGCTGTAGTAGGTGTTTTGTATTCCGCAATTTTATTGCAACCAGGCATGAGTCTGTATATGTTTTTTATTCCCATTCCAATTCCTGCCTATCTTTTTGGAATAGGCTATTTGTTATATTCTATTTATGGTATGAAAAAAAGAATAGGGAATATTGGGCACGATGCGCACTTTGGGGGGGCTATAGGCGGATATGTGATAACTCTTGTGCTGTTTCCTGTATTGTTTCAAACCAATTTATTGATGGTAGGATTATTGGCTATTCCTATTGTGCTGTTAATTGTTTTAAAAAAAACGGGGAAATTATAAAGCCTGATAATCTTGAATGCTTTTCTTAAACTAAAATTGGCATAACTATTGAAATTGTAGAGTAGATGAACATCTTGGTTTTTGTATAAAATATTGATGCTCAGTTTTTTAAATGTTAAACTTGATAAATAGTCAATTTGTGTTAATGACACATTGACCTAAATACATATATGAAGAAATCTAATTTTATGACTCTTGACAGTTTGTCATTACAGGAATTTGATGAAAACTCAGAACTAATCCCTTTAATGACTCCCGAAGATGAAGAAGAAATAAACAATGAAGAGCTGCCTGAAACGCTACCTATTTTGTCTTTAAGAAATACGGTGCTTTTTCCAGGTGTGGTTATCCCTATTACTGCTGGTAGAGATAAGTCCATTAAACTAATTAATGATGCCAATAAAGGCAGTAAGGTGATTGGGGTAGTGGCGCAAAAAGACGAGTCTGTGGAAAACCCTTCTGCTAAAGAAATTCACGAAACAGGTACAGTTGCCCGTATATTGCGTGTGCTTAAAATGCCAGATGGAAACGTAACCGTTATCATTCAGGGGAAAAAGCGATTTCGGGTTGCAGAGGTGCTTACCGAAGATCCATATATGACCGCTACGGTAAGGGAGATTCCTGAAGCTAGGCCTGCTTTAAAAAACAAAGAATTTTCAGCAATTATAGAATCTATTAAGGATTTGGCTTTGGAGATAATTAAAGAAAGTCCGAATATCCCAAGTGAAGCCTCATTTGCCATCAAAAATATTGAAAGCAATTCCTTTTTGATAAATTTCGTATCGTCTAATATGAATCTTTCTGTGGCTGAAAAACAGTCGCTTTTAGAAATGGATGATCTTAAAAATCGTGCTTTAGCAACGCTTAAGTATATGAATTTGGAGTTTCAGAAGCTGGAGCTTAAAAATGATATCCAATCTAAGGTTCAAATGGACATGAGCCAGCAACAGCGTGAATATTTTTTACATCAGCAAATGAAAACCATTCAAGAAGAATTGGGTGGTGTAAGCCATGATGAGGAGATAGAGGAAATGAAACAAAAGGCCAGCAAGAAACGCTGGAGCGAAACTGTAGCGAAGCATTTTGAAAAAGAAATAGCAAAAATGCAGCGTATGAATCCGCAAGTGGCAGAATATTCCATTCAAAGAAATTATTTGGAGCTGTTTTTGGATTTGCCTTGGAATAAATTTAGTAAGGATAAATTCGATTTAAAACGTGCCATGAGAATTCTGGATCGCGATCATTTTGGATTAGAAGATGTGAAGCGTCGTATTATTGAATATTTGGCAGTGTTGAAACTGCGCAACGATATGAAGTCGCCTATTTTATGTTTGTACGGCCCTCCTGGGGTTGGTAAAACCTCTTTAGGGAAATCTATTGCAGAAGCATTGGGTAGAGAATATGTACGTATTTCTTTAGGGGGGTTGCGCGATGAAGCAGAAATTCGTGGACACCGTAAAACTTATATTGGGGCCATGCCTGGACGTATTATCCAAAGTTTGAAAAAAGCAGGAACATCAAACCCCGTTTTTGTGCTAGATGAAATTGACAAATTGTCAAATTCACATCAAGGCGACCCGTCTTCCGCAATGTTAGAAGTATTGGATCCAGAGCAAAACAGTGAGTTCTATGATAATTTTTTAGAAATGGGTTACGATCTTTCTAAAGTTATGTTTATTGCAACCTCCAACAGCCTGTCTACCATTCAGCCAGCATTAAGAGATAGAATGGAAATTATCAATGTTACAGGCTATACGATTGAAGAAAAGGTTGAAATAGCAAAAAGACACCTGTTGCCAAAACAATTAAAAGAACACGGTTTAACCGATAAGCATTTAAAAATCGGTAAAGCGCAATTGGAAAAAATTGTAGAAGGTTATACACGTGAATCTGGTGTGCGTGGGTTGGAAAAACAGATAGCGAAAATGGTGCGTTATGCTGCCAAAAATATCGCGATGGAAGAAGCTTACACTATTAAAATTTCCAATGAAGATATTGTCGAAGTTTTGGGTGGTCCTAAATTAGAACGCGATAAATACGAAAACAATAATGTAGCTGGTGTGGTTACGGGACTAGCTTGGACCAGCGTTGGTGGTGATATTTTATTTATTGAATCCATTTTATCTAAAGGAAAAGGAACGCTTTCCATAACGGGTAACTTAGGTAAAGTAATGAAAGAATCGGCAACCATTGCCATGGAGTATATTAAATCTAATGCCGACGAATACGGTATTGATACCGAGGTTTTCGATAAATATAACGTGCATATTCATGTACCAGAAGGTGCAACGCCAAAAGATGGGCCAAGTGCTGGTGTTACCATGCTAACTTCTTTGGTGTCTTTGTTCACCCAACGAAAAGTAAAGAAAAGATTGGCTATGACGGGTGAGATTACACTTCGTGGAAAAGTGTTACCAGTTGGCGGTATAAAAGAAAAAATTCTCGCAGCAAAACGAGCAAGAATTAAAGAGATTTTACTTTGTGAAGATAATAGGCGTGATATAGAGGAAATTAAACCAGACTATCTGAAGGGTTTAACTTTTCACTATGTAACCGATATGAGTGACGTTATAAAATTGGCGCTTACAGATGAAAAAGTGAAAAACCCAAAAACTTTTTAACAAACAAACCTCGAAATATTTCGAGGTTTTTTTTCGTTTTACTCTATTTTATAAATGTTTATTGAGGTCGTAATGTCCGTTTAAAATAGTTTGGGTTCCTGTATAGTTTATAATGTACCTATAGAAGGAGAGGCTTGCGCCAATTGGTATAGGTTTATCTGTTTTTTATAGCAGGCGTAGGACTTAAGATTTTTTTTGATTAAAATAAAAGAGGCATGTTACCGTTTTAAGATAGATTTAGTTACTTTGCGCACTTAAATATGGTTAGGAAAATTATCATTCTTTTTAGCTTAGTTACAAGCAGCTTTGCCAGTGCGCAAATTGGGGGAGAATCTACATATCAATTCTTAAACTTAATTTCATCGCCACGTCAAGCAGCATTGGGCGGTAAAGTACTTACTAATGTAGATTACGATGTTACACAAGCGTTGTATAATCCAGCAACTATAAATGTGGATATGGATAACCAACTGGCTGTTAATTATACCAGTTATTTGGGCGGTATCAGTTATGGTTCTGCGGCTTATGCGTATACTTTGGATAGACGAACGCAAACCCTTCATGGTGGTGTAACTTATATTAATTATGGTAGTTTCGACGGTTATGATGAAATAGGTAATGCCACAGGAAGCTTTACAGGGAGTGAAACAGCATTGTCGTTGGGGTATGCCTTACAAATAGGGTATTCTGATTTTTATTTTGGAGGGAATTTAAAACTGGTCACTTCCAAATTAGAACAATACAGCTCTTTTGGTACTGCTGTAGACTTGGGACTGCTTTATATTGACACAGTAAATGATTTTCACGTAGCTTTAGTTGTAAGGAATTTTGGAACGCAAATTACCACGTATGCAGGACAACGGGAGTCGTTGCCTTTTGAAGTAGATTTAGGGCTGTCTCAAAGTTTGGAAAATGTGCCTATTCGCTGGCATTTAACATTTGAAAATTTACAAAAATGGCCCATTAGTACGTCAAATCCAGCAAGAGCTACAAGTGATTTAAGTGGAAATCAAACTGAGGAAAAAGTGGGGGTATTAGGGCAGGTTATGCGACATACTATTATTGGTGCAGAATTATTTCCAGAAACGGGGTTTAATATTAGACTGGCTTATAATTTTAGAAGAGGCGAAGCCTTGCGTATTTTGGATCAACGGAATTTTTCAGGGCTTTCGGCCGGTTTTTCAATAAAATTAAACAAGATGCGATTTAGCTATGCGCATGCCAAATATACCAGTGCGGCCAATGCTAATTTTTTTGGTTTGCAAATTGATTTACAATAACAAAAACCCTATTGAAATGGCTGGAGTTTTTTAAGCGAAAGGCCTTAATTTTGTACATATATTTTTTAGATTTAAAACATGACCAAAATCACCATTGCTATAGACGGTTTTTCGTCTACGGGAAAAAGTACAGTTGCTAAACAATTAGCGAAACATTTAGGCTATGTGTATGTGGACACGGGTGCCATGTATCGAGCAGTAACGTTTTACGCTATGCAAAAAAAGCTTATTTCTACCAAAGCGTTTGATGTGGCTAGTCTTATTAAGCAACTTCCCAATATTAGGGTGCATTTTGTATTTAATGAAGATGTAGGTTTTGCCGAGGTCTATTTGAATGATTTGAATGTTGAAACCGAAATTAGAAGTCTGGACGTATCTAGTTTTGTAAGTAAAGTGGCCGCTATTTCCGAAGTTCGGCAAAAACTGGTGGAGCAACAGCAAAAGTTGGGTGCAGAAAAAGGTGTCGTAATGGATGGTAGGGATATAGGTACAGTAGTATTTCCTGATGCAGAGCTAAAACTATTCATGACCGCTTCCGCAGAAACACGTGCAAAAAGACGTTATGACGAACTTTTAGAAAGAGGGGACCGGGTAGCTTATGAAGCTGTTTTAAAAAATGTTCAAGAACGGGATTATATAGATTCCAATCGAGAGGATTCTCCATTAATGAAGGCCGATGACGCCATCGAAATTGATAATTCTAATATGAGTTTGAAAGAACAATTTGATAAAATTCTACATTTGGTAAACATAACACTTACAAACGTTAAGTAGGTTTTCTTTTAAAATAGCATCTCTTATTTCACATTAAACTCTTTTGATGTTGTTTTTTTATGTCCTGTAAATCAGTTGAATACCACGTTTTTTTTAAAAATCCTTTTTTAAAAATCTAAAAAAGGGTAACAATTCATTATTTCTTTTGATGTAGTAATATAAACATTGCCACGTTGGTGGTGTAGCTATTATTAATAATCGAAATAATGACATTATGAAAAAACTAACTACGTTTATTTTTTGTGTGTGTATAACTATGGGGTACGCACAAAAAAAACTGAATGAAATTAAACAAAAAAATCCCAGTCTGTTTGACATTGGTGTGCAAACAGGTATCGCATCACCCACAGCTTCATTTAGTGATGATGTTTTTGCAGATCAAGGTAATTTTTATGAATTATCTGGATCCTATTATTTTTCTAAAATAGGGGTAGGGTTGTCCTTGGGACAGCTTTCCAACCCAACGGAAAATAAACTCAAGTCTTCTTTAGATGAAACAGGTTATCCGATACAAGTGACTTCTGAAAAATGGAAAACGAGCTATTACGGTATTGGTCCTAGTTATAAAATGGGCTTTAATAAGTTTGAGGCCGTTGCTTTTGCTAGAGCAGGTGTCTTGTCTGTAAAACCCACGCGTTTAAAAGGGGATTTTGTTTTTAGAGAGGAGGCTGTTTCAGGAACTCCTGCAGAGGCTATTGCTGTTTTTAATTATGATGCAAAGGAAACGTCTCAATCAGGATTCTACACTGCGGGCGTCAAGTTTGGCTATAACATTATTCCTAGGCTTAATCTTTACATAACAGCAAACTATTTATCTTCTTTTTCAGAGCATATTACTATGGAGCGCAGTAGTACAGATATTAGGAATTTTGATTTTAACCAAGATGGGGTTATAGACAGAAATGAATTTGCTGAACTGCAATTTGGACAAATAGATTATGAAACATCAACAACAAAAACAAAGTTGCAAACGCTTAATTATGGCGTAGGATTGACTTACCATATAGGAAAGGCTTCAGCAGGAGAAAGACCTAGTTTAAAAGCGAATGATTTAGACTCTAAAATTACAGTTCCCCTTAATTCTGGGTCTATTGTATTTACGAATCCATTAAAAAAAGAGAAGGTCCAACAAGAGGAACTCATTGCTGTTCTACCTAAAAACAATAGTGTTTTTAATGACGCCTCAGAATTAAAAAACTTTACTTGGAAGCTTCTTGGGCGGGATATAAAAAACCCTCAATATATTATAGAACTTACTAAGATAGGACGTAACCAAACGTCGAAACGGATGTATGTGGAACATACCTCAAAAACATCTTTAGCGGCAATGCAAGTTTTTAAAGACACGAAGGTAAGTGCGGGGCAGTATCGTTGGAAAGTTACCGAAACGACTACGGGAACAACTTCAAATGTTATGTTTTTTACATTTACCAGCTGTGAAATTGATTTTGCCATATCGAATGAGACCATAGAGTGCCTTGGTTATGAAGGTAATGATAGAAAGTATAAAATTTGTTTCGATTCTACATATTCAAGTACTTCTGGCGATTTAACTTTTGCGGACATCAGTTCAGGATTATCGGTCTATGATCAGTCTTATGCAAGTTTAAGTTATACTTTGACAAGTCCGAATCCTACATTGGTTACTCAAATAGGTGCTTCCAGCTCCACAGTTAGTTATTGCTTTGAAGTTACGGTACCGCCTAGTGTAACGGCTATCGGTTTTGGATTGCAAGGTGATGATTTAGACCCTAGTCCAGTATTGTGCCAGCCAGGAGTAAGCAATAACTTTGATGAATTGCCGGATTGTTTTTGTAATGAATGTGAGGATATTGAACTGTCGTTTGATAATTTCAATATTGAATTAAATGGAACTAGTGGAAACCAGTTCAACTTTAATGGAGAGCTAAATGCTAATGTGCCTATTTATGGTATTGAATTTCAAATACAATCTTATTCATACACATCTGCGCCATCAGCATGCTCAGAAGGTGTTGGCAGTGTAGAGGAATCTGGTGTTATCTTAATGCCTGGTACAAGTATTAACGGTTCTACGGCATTACAGCTGCTTAACGAAACAGTATCTGGTAATCCGAGTTCTAACAATAATGCTACAAAAGCTGTAAAATATACAAGCACGGCACCATTAACAGGTGGTATTCCTGTAAACCTAACCGTAGGTCTGCCTGGTCCGATATCTGGATTCGATTCAAGCTGCTGCGCTATGGATTACACAGTATGTGTAAAAGTTAAAGTGTTTTATGACGAGAGTAATTGTAAATCATGTGTGTTTACACATTGCTTTAACTTCAATAATCAATAAACCTACAATCATGAAAAATAAAATATATAGATTTAAAACGTATGTGTTGCTCTTGTTTCTATTAGCAACGTCTTTTACGTACTCGCAAATAGCATTAAACACTACGCCAAATACGAGTACCTGTAATTTAAATGGCGACAATGTGACTGTTTCTGTGCCGTCAGAAGCTTTAACAGGTGATAATATTGCATTAAATATTACTTTGCCAGGAAGCTACGATGTGAGCTGTGTTAAAACGGTAAGTGTTTCCGCTTCCGCAAATTTAGTTTTTCAAAGCTCGGGAGCTGTACCTTTTACAGATATGGGTGGAGGAACCCATCAAAATGCGGCAACACCCGAATTAAAGGGGAATGATGGGCAAAATTTTAATGTGTTTTATAAGTTTCCTAATTATGTAACGTGTAACGGAACTGTTGGAACTTTTGAAGTTACAGTAACATTAGATTGTGAAGGTGTTATAACCACCTGTAAAACGACGGTAAATGTTATTGCTAGGGCTGATAATTACTGGTCGATTACCAAACAATATGTTAGTGGAGACTTAACCTGTGGAACTTCGAATTGGATTATAAGGGTGAACCATAATAACCCAAATGGATCCGGACTTGGAACTTATAAGCTATCGGGAACCATTACAGAAGTGCCGTCGGTACCTGTTATAAGTGGAGCAGTGCATACGGTAAATTATTCAGCGTCTAACAATGCTTCTTATCCCAAATTTGTTACATTAGAAAATTGTGCGCCAGAAGGATCTGTAATTACGAATACCGCAAATTATAATTTCACTTTGGGAGATGGGAGTTGTGGCACCATGGAGGGGACTATAACAGCCGATTCGGATCCGTTAATATCTCCAAACTCTAGTTTATCCTTTGTTAAGAGGGTGTATGATAACAATGGGTATTATAGTACGCATCCTTATTTTAATTTGCCACCAGGATGTTCTGGAAAATATGCAATAAGTATAAGCAATAATGGTAATGTGCCTTGGACGAATATTTCAATTACCGATAATTTAAACATTCCAGGAATAACGATTACAGGAATAAGTTTACCAAGTGGATGGACATCGGCACCAACGATACCACCATACTTAAATGTTCCATACACCTTTACAGCACCTTCATCATTCGTTTTGGAGCCTGGTAAAAACGCATATATTTGGATTGAGTTTCAGGTAGATTCAGGTGTAACAGCGGGCACGGCCATTTCCAATTCAGCAAGTGTTATTTATCAAGCTAGCGGAGCAAGCAGTAGTGGTGGGAGCGGTAATGATCCACAAGCATCTTGTCCGGGAATAACTTGTCCTGAAATAGATACGACCATTCAAAACGACTCCGATACGGTTAGTTTTAATGTTAGTGTACCAGAGGCTAGAGGCTCTATTAAAAAGTGTATTTTGAATCCGCCAAGTGCCATTGATCCGCCTATTTATCAAATTGGAGATGTTGTAGAATTTAGTGTTATGATTGGGAATTCGGGAGCTGCCGACTTAACAACAACAGTAACCGATGCTTTAGGAATGCCTAATCAAAACTTGCAAATTTTACCAGGTTCAATCGCTTATGAATATTATGGTGACAAAAACAGAGGTTTTGCAAACCATTGTAACCCTTCATTAGGAGCAGCTGTATCACCCTCATTTCCGGTTACCGCTAATACTACTGATTTACAAAATCCATTCTGGAATATTACCAGTATGCCTGGGGTTTGTGATTATAATAAATCAAACTTTTTAATTATTAAATTTAAAGCTAAAGTTTTGCCACAATTACATGGTACAAAAACAAATGGGGCTAGTATACCAAGCACAACAGGTTCTGGAACCCATACGAGTACGGTAAATTATAGTATTGATCAAGTGGGTATTTTGGGTGTTAACAAAACGGCCGATACAGAAATTGTTGAAAACGGTCAATCCTTTAATTATAACATAACTGTTTCAAATAATGGTAGTGTACCTTTAGATCATATTGTGATTACGGATATGTTACCCGAATGCGTGTCTTTAAATGGACAAATACAAATAAAAGACGCTACAAACAACAGTATTGCGTATACCACCTCTGGTAATATGGTAATTACTATTGATCCTGCAGCTCAAGTTTTTCCAGGAAACGACTTTACAATTACGATACCCGTGGTTAAATCTGGAGGAGGAAGCTGTTGTAATCAAAGTGTTTCTGTAACAGCAGAAATGACCACTTCGGGAGTGGAATTAAATGCCAACTACGGTAGTGAAGAGGCGCCGGCAGCTTGTGTTACGGGAACCGAATGTTGCGATATTGACGGTTTTGAGGCTTCTATTCATGAAAACAATGGTAGCTTTAATGTTAATATCGAAGGAGGTAGTGTGCCTATTCAAGAAGTAGAGATTTCTATGATAGATTATCATGTGTCGTATTCTAATGAAGATTGTAAGCCTAGCGATTTAGGGGTTTTTGGAACCCTTTCAACGTCAACAACCGCACTGGAAACCTTATTGTTAAATTCAGGTGATAATAACTCGCACAGTCTAACATGGTTGCCAGGGTCGCCTTCAATTTTAGATAATGCGCATGTAAATTTAGATGTTGTTGCACCGTTAATGTTAGATATCGATTGCTGTGATATGGTGGTATCATTCTGTATAAAAGTACGGGTGAAGGATGCAAACTGCAATGTATGTGAAAAAATAATTTGCTACACGAGTGATCAACCAACTGCTCCAGAACCTTGTGATATTGATGTTAAGCCTTTAGAGACAAGACAGTATTGTGTTGGAGATACTATTGATTTGAACTGGGGAGGTACAACACCATCAGGACAGGTTAATGTTTCGTTATACGACCATACAAATGGAACAATACATTCTGTTTTAGCAACAGGAATAGCGAATACTGGAAACTTTACTTATACTATACCAGCATCGTTTCCTTGTGATCCACCAAGAACCTGGTCTTTGATTGTTGAAGACGCAGAGAAACTATGTATTGGCAAAAGCACACCTTTTATAATTGAATGTTGTAAGCCACAAGAGGTTTGCGACTGTGGGGATTGGTTAACAAAAAGTGTTTCAGTTATAGGGTATATTAAGGAAATTCCTAGAGACCCTAGATTGAAAATAACCGTTCCACCAGTATTTGGAAAAAAAGTGGATTGTGGAAATAAAATAAAACTAAAACACGCCATGAATTATGCGTTTACCGCTCCCAATTACCAATGTGCTCCAAAAGATTGTGATGTTAATTATAAATGGGAAGTGATAGATCCTAATGGCACTATTTTATCTGGAAATGGGAAAACGACAAATTATACGTTTAATACCTATGGCACACATAAAATAGTATTTACTCCTATTTGCGGAGGAAATGATTGTAAGCCTTGTGTTATTTATGTAGATATTGATCGCATAGGTGGTGTATTTGGAGAATATCAATACCAGCTTGAAAAAATGTAAAAGATATAAAAACAGTTTAATTTAAGTCATTTTATTTAAAAGAAAGACCTCCTTAATCTTAAAGAGGTCTTTCTTATTTTGGGTGTTTATCAAAATACGTGTTAAATCGCTCATGTAAGGTGGGGGAGCGCTTTATAAGAATCGTACTTTACGAACAAATGAATAGATTTTTATAACTTTGGCTTTATTGCTGCCACTGTAGGAGCTTTTTTGTATAAAAAATGAATTTAATTATTCATTTTTAGGTAATTATATCAATAATACGTAGCTTTGCACTCCTTTTAGCGAATTGATGGAAAGATAGAAGGAACAAAACGAAAATAAACATAACACTTCTGTGTGTGCATCGCTTAAATCTTCCGAAAACATGCAGAATACAAAACCCTAATGTAACTCTATTTTCTAAAACATCGAAAACGTATTACATTACACAATTACATTACATGGCTGAACAAGCAAAACAAGCTAATCCTGAGGTCTCAGAAGAAGCAACAGAAGCAAAAAAATCAGAAGCTCCAGTAGTATCTGAAGCGAAAGCAAATCCTGAAAAATTCTTAAAAGAATTCAACTGGCACAATTACGAAGAAGGTATTGATGAGGTTGATGATCAACAACTTAAAGAATTTGAAAAATTAGTAGCAGAAAACTTCGTAGACACTTTAGATGATGAGGTTGTTGAAGGAACAGTAATACACATTACGGATCGTGATGCTATTATTGACATCAACGCAAAATCAGAAGGTGTTATTTCTTTAAACGAATTTCGTTACAATCCAAACTTATCAGTAGGTGATAAAGTAGAAGTATTGATTGATGTTCGTGAAGACGCTACTGGTCAATTGGTATTATCTCACAGAAAAGCACGTGTTATCAAAGCATGGGATCGTGTTAATGCGGCTCATGATACAGGTGAAATCGTTAATGGTTTTGTTAAGTGCAGAACTAAAGGTGGTATGATTGTAGATGTTTTCGGTATCGAGGCATTCTTACCAGGATCTCAAATTGACGTGAAGCCAATTAGAGATTACGATCAATATGTAAATAAAACTATGGAATTTAAAGTGGTTAAAATCAACCACGAATTCAAAAACGTAGTCGTATCCCATAAAGCTTTAATTGAAGCTGATATTGAAGAGCAAAAGAAAGAAATCATTGGTCAATTAGAAAAAGGTCAAGTACTAGAAGGTGTTGTGAAAAACATTACATCTTACGGTGTGTTTATCGATCTTGGTGGCGTAGATGGTTTAATCCATATTACAGATCTTTCTTGGTCTCGTATCAACCATCCAAATGAGATTGTTGAACTAGATCAAAAACTTAACGTGGTAATCCTTGATTTTGATGAAGATAAATCAAGAATCCAATTAGGTCTTAAACAACTTTCTAAACATCCTTGGGAAGCTTTAGCCGATACTGTAAAAGTTGGTGATAAAGTAAAAGGGAAAGTAGTGGTTATTGCAGATTATGGTGCATTTATTGAAGTTGCAGATGGTGTAGAAGGATTGATCCACGTGTCAGAAATGTCTTGGTCAACCCATTTGCGTTCTGCTCAAGATTTCGTATCTGTAGGCGATGAGGTAGATGCTGTTATCTTAACATTAGATAGAGAAGACCGTAAAATGTCTCTTGGTATCAAACAAATTACTCCAGACCCATGGACAGATATTACAGGTAAATATCCTGTAGGTTCTAAGCATGTAGGTATTGTGCGTAACTTTACAAACTTTGGTGTTTTTGTAGAATTAGAAGAAGGTATTGATGGATTGATTTACATTTCAGATTTATCTTGGACTAAGAAAATCAAGCATCCAAGTGAGTTCTGCGCTGTTGGAGATAAATTGGACGTTGTCGTATTAGAATTGGATGTTGAAGGTCGTAAACTAAGTTTAGGACACAAACAAACCACTACAAATCCATGGGATGCATATGAAACAGAATTCGCTTTAGAAAGTGTTCATAGTGCTGAAATCTCTGAAATTGTAGACAAAGGTGCTACAGTTGAATTTAATGAGGATATTGTTGCTTTTGTTCCTGCTCGTCATCTTGAAAAAGAAGATGGAAGTAAACTTAAAAAGGGGGATACTGCAGAATTTAAAATCATTGAATTCAATAAAGAGTTTAAACGTGTAGTAGCCTCTCATACAGCAATTTTTAAAGCTGAAGAAGTAGCTAACGTAAAAGCAGCTGTTAAAAAAGCAGCGAGTGCGGCAGCAGAAGCGAAACCTACTTTAGGGGATGCTAATGATGCTTTACAAGCGCTTAAAGATAAAATGGACGGAAAAACAAACTAGTCAGTGTTCCATTTTAGAATATAAAGGCTTTCTTCCAAACATTTTGGGAGGAAGCTTTTTTTTTATGTTAAATTTTATATCTTCAGAATGTCTGGTCTTTTATTGTCAGGACTATTAAAAGATACACCCGTAAGCAAGGTAAATGTATTTGATATTTCTGTGCCTATAGATGACACAACTTTGAATTTATCAAACCATTACAAATCAAGATACAATTGAGTTATTGAACAATAGCCAAAGATATTCCTGTTATGATATATTACATTAAAGCAGGCCTGTGTATTTTGAGCATTAAAGCTTAAATAAAAAGACCATTTAAAAGTTTATAAAAGAATAAGCTTTTTTAAAATGTATTATGAACAGGAGGCATTGATGTCCTCTCTTTTTTTTATCTTTGTGAGCTTAAAGATTTAATATTTTAATGCAAACTAACATTCATATGGGATGCCATTAATTTTTAACTAACTTTGTCCCAAAACACCCTTGAATAGTATATGAGTCAAAAAGTTTTACTTAAAGCAAAAGAGGTAAACATCATTCTTCACCGATTGGCTTGTCAACTTATTGAAAAACATAATGATTTTTCAAATACCGTTTTAATAGGATTACAACCTCGTGGCATATTTTTAGCGAATAGATTAGCTAAAATATTAACAGACGATTATCAAATTAAAAACATTCCATTAGGGCATCTTGATATTACGTTTTATAGAGATGATTTTAGAAGAGGAGATAAGACCTTGGAAGCTAATACCACAGATATTCATTTTTTAGTTGAAAACAAAAATGTTGTTTTTATCGACGATGTACTGTATACAGGTAGAAGTATAAGGGCTGCCTTAACGGCAATCCAATCTTTTGGCAGACCCAATGAAGTGGAATTGCTAACCCTTATTGATAGACGTTTTAGTAGACATCTTCCTATACAACCCAATTATAGAGGCCGCCAAGTAGATGTGATAAATGAAGAAAGAGTTATAGTGCATTGGAAGGAAAATGAAGGTGAAGATGCCGTGTATTTAATTGAAAAATAAACATAATAATTAAAATATTTTAGTAGGTATCAGTTATAGCCTCTAAATTTTCAACTTTAAATAAAAGAAATGAGCGAACTAAGTGTCAATCACTTATTAGGTATAAAATATCTAACCCAACGGGATATTCAACTTATTTTTGAAACAGCCGATCATTTTAAAGAAGTCATCAATAGACCTATTAAAAAAGTGCCTTCTCTAAGAGATATTACTATTGCCAATTTGTTTTTTGAAAACTCTACACGTACCAAGTTGTCCTTTGAGCTGGCAGAAAAACGGTTGTCTGCCGATGTTATTAATTTTTCGGCATCACAATCTTCAGTTAAAAAAGGAGAAACACTTATAGATACGGTTAATAATATTTTATCCATGAAAGTGGATATGGTCGTGATGCGGCACCCAAACCCTGGCGCAGGAGTATTTCTATCCAGACATGTTAAGGCTAGTATTATAAATGCAGGAGATGGTGCACACGAGCATCCTACGCAAGCCCTTCTGGATTCTTACTCTATCCGTGAAAAGCTAGGGGAAGTAGAGGGCAAAAAAGTGGTTATTGTTGGCGATATTCTACACAGTCGCGTAGCCCTTTCAAATATTTTCGCATTGCAAAAGCAAGGAGCGGAAATTATGGTATGTGGCCCCAAAACCTTAATTCCAAAATACATTGATAAATTAGGTGTAAAAGTAGAAACCGATTTACGCAAAGCCCTCAACTGGTGCGATGTTGCTAATATGCTTCGTGTTCAAAACGAACGTATGGATATTAGCTATTTTCCAACAGCAAGAGAATATACACAACAGTTTGGTGTTAATAAGGAACTATTAGATTCTTTAGATAAAAAAATAACGATTATGCATCCGGGGCCTATTAATAGAGGGGTAGAAATTACCAGCGATGTAGCAGATTCTAAACAGTCTATTATTTTGGAGCAAGTCCAGAACGGGGTTGCAGTTAGAATGGCCGTTATTTATCTATTAGCATCAAAAATAAAACAGTAAAACATTATGATACTCCATCAAAACGGAAACACATCCATTATCACTCAAGAAAAGGCAACCTTAATAGAGTTGATAAAAAAAATACAAGCATTATACCCCAAATTTAAAAACCATAATATCTTAGTTCACCTAACGAGTTTGAATAAAATAAGCAAACAGGATATTATTGAATTTTTAGAACTTTCTAATATGCATAGAAAGGCAAAACAATCTTTTGTTATCGTTACAGATAAGATTGATTTAGAAGAATCTCTTGATGAAATTATCGTGGTTCCTACGCTTCAAGAAGCTTATGATATTATAGAAATGGAAGAAATAGAACGCGATCTTGGTTTTTAAATAGTTTAATATTGAGTCGTTCCTAATTAACTAGAAACTACTTAACCATTAAATATTAAACTACCACAACTAAAAACAAAAATGAAATTAACCATATTAGGCTGTTATAGTGCCACCCCAAAAGTCTCAACACACACCACATCACAAGTGTTGGAAATGAATAACCACATGTTTTTAATAGATTGTGGAGAGGGGACTCAAGTGGAATTACGCCGTCATAAAATTAAATTCAACCGTATTAAGCATATTTTTATATCGCATTTGCACGGTGATCATTTTTTTGGGTTGGTGGGTTTAATTTCTACTTTTAGACTACTTACAAGAGAAACCGACTTGCATATTTATGGGCCAACAGGTATTAAAGAAGTGATAACACTTCAAATGAAACTGGCAGACTCTTGGACCAATTATAAATTGATTTTCCATGAGCTTTCTTCGGAAAGCTCAGAATTGATTTTTGAAGACGAGTTAGTAGAAGTGCATACCATTCCTTTACATCATCGTGTTTATACCAATGGATATCTTTTTAAGGAGAAGGAAGGTGATCGCAAATTAGATATAGGCGCGGTACTAGATGCCAATATCGATCAGGTTTATTATAACAAACTAAAACAAGGGTTTGATGTTATAAATGAAGATGGTAAAAGTATAGATAATGCTTTAGTTACAACAAAAGCGAATGCTGTAAAGAGTTATGCTTTTTGTAGTGATACGCTTTATAAAGAAGATATTGTACCTATTATAAAATATGCAGATGTACTCTATCATGAGTCTACTTTTTTGGATAAACACGCACATCTAGCTCCGAGAACCAAGCACTCTACAGCAAAACAAGCCGCTAAAATAGCTAAATTGGCACATGTAAAAACGCTTATCTTAGGGCATTATTCTTCCCGATACGATAATTTAGAAGATTTTAAGACTGAAGCCAAGACCGTATTTGAAAATGTTGAATTAGCAGAGGATGGGAAAACCTTTACGTTTTAGGAGGCATATTTAAACTTAAAGTCCATTTTATAGCTTCGTCCAAGGAGTGATAGCATTTAATTTTTGCTTTAGAAAACATTCTCTCTATTGCAATATTAGTATAAGCCCAATTGGTATAGAATACAATTATACGAATATGACTGAAACCATATTTATCTTCCATCTGTAACCAGAAATTCGGGTTTATTGAATAGGAGTTTACTTTATTGGTAATATAAACCAGTTTTCTAGGGTTGTTTAGGCCCGTATTATCATAAAATTTTAAAATGTCTTGAGATATAATATCAATCATTTCCAAATCGAAATGTATGCCCTCGTGTATTTCAGAAATAACAAAGGTTTCAAAAAAATAAAAAATACCAAATGGTTTTTCTATTTTAGAATATATTAAAGTTTTAAAGTATTTCGACTCCTCAAATTTCATTTTAACGGCGGTTGTTATCGTTAAATATAGGAATTATCCCAAAAATTAAATAAGATTGGGCTTCTTTTTTTAGAGGAATAATTTTTTTAGTTTAAATCTATTGTTATGTTAACTTATTGATTGTAATTGTATTACTGTAACCGTCCGTTTTTTTAATACACTAAATCATGATTTTTTACTAAAACGTATATAAAGGTGTTGTGGATACAGTATATACAGAAAAACAATACGATAAATTATTTAAATTCATTTAAATTCATAATCCAATCTATAGCTTCATCTAAGGTCTTACAGCGCTTAATACTTTTGTCCGATAATTGTTTTTCTAAAGTTGCATTCATATACATCAAATCATTATAAAAAACTACGGCGCTGGCATGTAAAATGTTATATATATCGTAAACCTTATTCCAATTGTGTGGATTCATGGAGTAAGAGTTTACTCTATTTGAAATGTAGCCTATGCTCTTATTTTTGCCATAGTACTCTATAACCTCATCCATTGAAGACGCAATCATTTCCCAGTCGAAATGAATGCCCTCATGCAATTCAGATATTAAAAAATTATCACATAAATAAAAATTACCAAAAGGCTTTTCAAGCTTGTAGTAATTAAGAATTTTACTGTATTTGGAGTTTTCGAATTTCATTGCCATAAAAAAAACACATGCTAATGTAATACGTTTATTATTACAATTAAAGCGAAATGAAAAATATATTTTTTGTTAATTTGTATACTATGGAAAAGGACTTAAGTAATTATAGAAGATCTTATGAGAAGCAGGAATTGCTTTTAAAAGATGTACCAGAAAACCCTATGGAATTGTTCCAAAAATGGTTTTTTGAAGTGGATCGTTTTTTTACAGAAAACGAAACCAATGCTATGACGATATCTACTATTGGTTTGGATGGGTTTCCAAAAAATCGAGTAGTATTATTAAAAAAATACACTTATGAAGGCTTTATTTTTTACACCAATTACAACAGTGAAAAAGGTAAAGCAATAGCAATGAATCCTCGTGTTTGTTTATCATTTTTTTGGCATGGTGCAGAGCGCCAGGTTATTATAAAAGGAAATGCGGAAAAAATAGCTACAAACTTAAGTGATGGTTATTTCGATTCACGTCCAAGAGGAAGCCAGCTTGGAGCTTTGGTTTCCCATCAAAGTGAGGTTATAGATAGAGATGTATTGGAAAAAGAGCTTCTTGAATTAGAAAAAAAATATGAAGGACAAGAAATTCCTCGCCCAGAATTTTGGGGCGGTTATATAATTAAGCCAGTAGAAATAGAGTTTTGGCAGGGAAGGCCAAATAGGTTGCACGATAGGGTTAGATATAAGCTTCAACAAGATTATAATTGGAAAATAGACAGGCTCTCTCCTTAGGGTTGTAAAAACTTACAAAACGTTAGTTTAAATGGTGAATTATCGATTAAGTGTATGGGTGGTCGGTAAAGTGCATGTATTTCAACGAATTTAACATTTAATTAACGTTTATTTGGGTTTAGGAAGGTATTTTTAGGATACCAAACCTAAATGCCTACCCATGAAGTTATTAACTAAGCTGCCATTATTGGCATTGTTGGCTGTTATGTCTTTTTCCTGTACTACAGATAGTCTTAATGATAGTGCGGAAGACATTCAACTGACTCTTAACACACCGGAATCAAAAGCAATAGAAGTAGAAATCCTTAACCTTATTAACGACCATAGATTGTCTTTAGGTTTAAGTCCTTTGGTGGATATGACTTTAGTTAAATCTGTAGCTTATAGCCACACCGATTATATGGTGGATAATAATGTGGTTTCACATGACAATTTTTTTAAAAGAAGTAGTTTTTTAAAACAAAAAGCAGGAGCTAAAACAGTATCCGAAAATGTGGCTTATGGTTATACTTCAGCAGAATCTGTTGTTAAAGCTTGGCTAAAAAGTGAAGGGCACAAGAAGAACATTGAAGGTGATTATACAAACTTTGATATTTCGGCAGAAGAGAACACAGAAGGGAAATGGTATTATACTAATATCTTTATTAAGAAATAATAGTTTTTTAAACAGCAAACTTTACATTAAAAATATTAGCTCTTGAACAAGTTTTGAATAAATACCACATTAGACATTAGACAACAGAGAAATGTTCCTTAAAATTTGAAATAAAATCGTTGATGTATTTTTTATTTTTATCAAGTTTTCGAATTACTAAATAATGTTTTCTCTTTAAGCCATTACGTCCAATAGGTCTGTAAATTAAGTTTTCAGAAAGCTTAAAAGACTTTAGCGCCCACTTTGGCATACATGTTATACCTAAATTAGCATCAATCATTTCTAGGGCTACTTGGGTAAGTGGTACTGCTGTAATTTTATATGGCGTCACTTTATTGGGTTTTAATAGTTTTTCATAAACGGTTACAGTTTCTAATGGGTAAGAGTGAATTATTAAATGTGCATTAGAAAAAACAGTTGCTTCTATAAATTTTTCATGGCTCATTTTGTTTTCTGTGTGCATAATGGCAAAGATTTCATCTTCAAAAAAAGCAATAGTCCATAAATCTTTGTGAGATGGTTTGCTGGTAACTATGGCCACATCAATTTCATTTTCTAATAGTTTTGAAATGGGCTGGTGGGTAGCCTCAAAAATCAACTCGACAGAGATTTCGGGGTGGAATAAGCCCATTTTCTGGATAAAGCTAGGAAAACCATGATAAAAAGAGTAGCATTCGGTACTCACCTTAATAAAGCCTTTAGAGCCTGTTCGTATTTGTTTGATATTGCTAAGTCCTTTTTCTATACTTTCGAGAACCTCATTACTTATTTTGTATAATTCAGTGCCTTCCTCGGTCAATGTCCATTTGTTGCGCGTTCTAAAAAAAACTTTAAAGCCTAATTGTAATTCCAAATCCTTTAATTGATGGCTTAACGCAGATTGTGTTAAAAATAATTTTTCAGTTGAGTTGGCAAGACTGCCTTCTTCTGCTATTGTTTTTATCAACTTAAGATATTTAATTTCCATAATTTTTAATCAACAGTAATTTGCAAAACTAACAAGTATGTTTGATTTCTTTTCATTTAACTTTTAAAATCATTCAACTTTAAGAATGCACTTTTTGTTTTAGTAGCTCTATGTTTGCAGGCAAAAAAAAGCAATGATTAAGCATAAGATTAAACGCTCTATTCGTGTTTCAAAATATGTTATTTATAAAGAGACATTAGTAGATTTTAAGGAACATATTTGGTCTTTTATTGGTGCTTTTGTAGGGATAGGTGTTATTTCGTATATACAGTCTCAGTTTTTACCTGAAATAGAAAATATTTTTTTAATCGGTTCTTTTGGCGCTTCTAGTGTTTTAATTTATGGGGAAATACAGAGCCCTTTGGCCCAGCCCAGAAATTTAATTGGGGGGCATATTATCTCGGCCTTTATTGGTGTGACTATGTTTAAGTTAATACCAGATATTACATGGCTTGCAGCATCACTTGCTGTGGGCCTTTCAATTGTTCTTATGCAATACACAAAAACCATGCACCCTCCTGGGGGCGCTACAGCTTTAATTGCTGTAATTGGTACAGAAAAAATAAAAGCTTTAGGGTATTTATATGTTTTTGCACCGGTATTAATGGGAGCGTTTATTTTATTTATTGTTGCTCTTATTTTTAATAACATAACAAAAAATAGATGTTATCCTACAAATAGAAAATTTACTAAGTTTTTTAAATAATTGGTGTTTTTTATTGCTTGTTTACTACAATAACTTCTGTTCGTCTGTTTAGTTGATGTTGCGCTTCGGTACAGTTGGTTGTAACGTTGCAAACATGTAGTGGTTTTCGCTTGCCATAGCCTACATATTCTGTAATTCTAGAAGTGTTTATCCCCTTAGAAACAAAATACTTATATGTAGATTGTGCTCTTTTTTTAGACAATATGTCATTGTATTTTGCCGATCCTCTCGAATCTGTATGAGATTCAATTTTGATGATTATATTTGGGTAATTATGGATCATCAAATCTACGATCCTATCCAGTTTTAGGGCATTGTTCTTATTAATATTAAACTTGTTGTATTCAAACTGTATAACTGGTATTTCAAGGGGTATAGCATCAGGAACATGCTTTTTAGGATGAGTGCTTAGAGCCATATCTATTTTTATAGAAGTGGTTGTAGGCTCAATATGTTTAGAGGTGATTTGTTTTGATTCTTTCGTATAATTTTCTTTTCGAATTTGAATAACATAATCTTCATCTCTATCAATATCAATCTCAAATTTACCCTGTTTATCAGATTGTAATGATGCTATGTGATGTCCTTCAGCATTCAGCAAAACACCTGTAGCACCTACAATAGGATCCCCTTTAGCGTCTATAACATTGCTCTCTATTTTCAAAAGAGCAGTACGGTGAAAAGCATAAATGTCGTCACTACCAACACCTCCTTTTCTGTTTGATGCAAAATAGCCGGTTGCGCCATCGTCATTTGTAAAAAAAGAAAAATCGTCTTTACTGGAATTGATAGGGACTCCAAGATTAACGGTACTTACAATCGTATTATCAACATCGGTAACGGCAGCAAAAACATCTAAAAGTCCCAGACCAAGATGCCCATCTGATGAAAAGAAAAGCACGTTCTCTTTATTTATAAAAGGAAAGGATTCATTTTTTTTAGTGTTTACAATAGGGCCTAAGTTTTTAGGCTTGCCCATGGTTCCATCAGGACGAATAGGAACATAATAAATATCTGTCCCTCCAAAACCTCCTGGCATATCAGAGGTAAAATAAAGTTTGGTTCCATCGTGATTTAATGCGGGGTGACCTGTAGAATAATCTTCACTATTAAAACGAAGTGCTTTTATTTTTCTCCATTTATCTTTTATTAGCGATGCTTTGTAAATCTTTAAATTTCCAATATTATGTTGGTCTCTTTTTAAGGTGTTCTTGTTGAAATTATTTCTGGAAAAATACATGGTTTTTCCATCTTTTGTAATGGTTATAGGGCCATCATGATACACACTGTTAACTTTTCCTTTAATTTTCGATTTAGTATCTACGATAGCGTGTGTACTTCCTTTTTTAATCACGTATACGTCTAAAAAAGGTTGGTTGTCCCAGCCACTTTTAAATTTTTTAGCAACACCAGCATCTCTGGTGGATGTAAAATATAAATCGCCATAATGATTATAAGCACCAAATTCGCTAAACTCGGTATTAAAGAGAACCTCTTTCAAAAAGTAGCGCTGTTTTGTATGATAAATGGCGTTGATAAATTGGGCATCATTTGAAAATCTTTGAACATCGATTAAACCTCCTTTTTTTTTATAGTTTTCAAACCACATTCGAGATGCTTCATACTCCCCAATACCTCTTAGAGATTGAGCATAATGGTATAAGTACTCTACAGGTACGTTATTTTGAACTACTGTTTTTTTATAATAGACACTTGCACTATCTGGGTTTCTCATAAAAGCATAGCAGTCTGCTAATTTACGTGTGGCGTAATCGGTATTGAAATCTTGAGAAATAAGGGTTTTGTATGTTTCAGCTGCTTTATAAAAAGAAAAGGAATTGAATAAGTTATCCGCTTTTTTTTGAACAGTATTCTGTGCGAAAAGTGTAGTATTAGTTATAAATAAACCGAAAACTAAAATGATGGACCTCAACTTCATACTGAATAATTTTAATTAAAATGATTTGGTGGGTTTTATTTTCGAACCTCTATTTAAAAAAGTATTTACTCCATTTTCACGATTATAAACTGAGTACGTCTATTGAGTTGATGATCGGATTCTTCACAATTGGCACCCTCTTCACACCCATTGGTGAGTCTACGTTTTCCAAACCCCTTGTGCTCGGTAATTCTTTTAGGGTCTATACCTCTTGAAATCAAATATTGGTATGTAGCGTTTGCCCGATCAATGGATAATCTATCATTATAAGTTAAAGAACCTCTAGAGTCTGTATGCGATTCAATTCTAATAATCATATTAGGATACTCGTTGTTCATTAGGTTAACAATTTTGTCTAATTCTACTTTAGCGTCTTTCCTAATGATATGGCTATCATAATCAAAATAAATCGTGTTAAGTGACTTAAGTTCTGCCAAAACCACAACATCCTGAAGTGGATTTAGCAAAAGGTCAGTTTTAATAATCTGTGTTTTAGTTTCTAAGTTTCGTGTAGTGAATACTCTATAATCATCTATGTATTTTTTTTGTTTGCCTATTATTTTATAATCGGAATTTCTGTCTACGTTTATGGAAAAGTATCCATAATCGTCGGTAACTATCTTCGTGATTTGCTTGTCCTTGGCATCCAATAAGCTTATTTCGGAGTAGGGGATAGGCCTATTGTTTATGGCGTCTGTTACCACGCCTTCTACGTGCAGTAATGGAATTCTATAATAACTATATATGTCGTCACTTCCACGACCACCTCTTCTATCAGAAGAAAAGTAACCGGATAGTCCATCGGGATTCATAAAAAAAGAAAAATCGTCGCTATTAGAGTTTACAGGTTCTCCCAAATTTAAAACATCAATAATTTTATTTTCATCATTTTCAATAGTTCCGAAAATGTCCAACAGCCCTAAACCTTCGTGTCCATCGGAAGCAAAAAACAAGGTGCCATCACCATTAATAAATGGTGTGCCTTCTGAGTTTTTGGTATTTACGATGGGCCCTAAATTTTCAGGAGTTCCGAAAGTGCCATCTTCATAGATATCTACCCGATATATATCCGATCCGCCGTATCCGCCCGGCATGTCTGATGCAAAATAAAGTTTGGTTTCATCTTCATTTAGTGCTGGGTGTTGCACAGAGAAATTGTCGTTATTTATAGATAGTTCTTCAATATTGATCCAGCGGTCTCCTTTTTTTGTGGCTCTGTAAATTTTAATGTGATTAAAACCATCTTTATCGCTACCTTTTATATTTTCTTTTACATTATTTCTAGAAAAGTACATGGTTTTGCCATCTTTTGTTAGGGCTACGGGACCATCATGGAAGATGGAGTTGACTTCTCCTTTTAATTTTGAATGATGATCCACCTTTTTGGCATCTTTATCTATAACGTAAACGTCTAAAAAAGGCTGTTCATCCCAGTTATATATACGTTGTACCGAAGTTCCTTCATCTCTAGTGGAAGCAAAGTAAATCTTGCCATCGTGTTCAAAAGCTCCGAAATCACTATATTTAGAATTAAACCGCACTTTGTTTAAAAAATATTCTTGTTTTGCGTTTTTTATATTTTCGACAAAGTTTCCTTCTCTACCGTAGTTTTCGGTTTTTAAAGCGCCACCAGAATCCTTATAGCGCTTTAACCAAACCCGTGATTCTCTATAGTCCCTAATACCTCTTAAAGACTGTGCGTAATTATAATAATACTCAATAGGTATGTTGGCCTGCCTAACCGCTTGTTTGTAATATCTACTGGCATTTCTTGGATCTCGTAAGAAGCTATAACTGTCTGCCAATTGTCTTATAGCGTAATCTTTATTGTAATTATCCTGTACCAACTCCTTATAAAGTTCTATGGCTTTAACGTAAGCGTATTGGTTAAACAAGGTGTCTGCTTTTTTTAGTTTCGCTTGTTGCGAAAAAACAGAGACACCGAATAAGAGAAGTACATAAATTATTATATGGTCTTTAAGTTTCATATTAAAAGGACTTATTAAAAATATCTTGGTGATTTTAATTTCGAACTTAAGAATTTAAATTCATACATGAGCAACACTTCATGCGTTCCAGTGGTATATCTGGCTATATCAGAAATGGGCTTTTCATAGGCATATCCTATACGAAGCTGTCTGGATACCTGAAAGTCTATAATACCGCCAATAGCAGCTGTTTTTTTGTTCATTCTATAAGAACCGCCCAACCAGAATTTTTCATTAAACAGAAAATTTGCAGTTAGATCTAAGGCAATAGGGGCCCCATTCGTTGCTTTTGCCATAAAGGCTGGTTTGAATTTGAGTTTATCGTTAAAATTAAACACATAGCCTCCCGTAAAATAGTAGCTTATGCGTTCTAAAGCCTCATATTCTTTAGTTTTATTATAATCGTTATTTAAAATTCGTGGTGCAGATAGACTCAAATACCATATATCGGAATGCCAGTATACACCAGCTCCAATATTAGGGCTCCAACGGTCTTCAATGCCATAGATCATCTCGTCATTAATATTATCCGGATTTAATCGGAAATCGGTATCAAAACTAAAGCTTGTAAAGCCTCCTTTTAGTCCAAATGCTAATTTTGAATCGGCTCCTACAGGAATGGTATATGAAAAATCACCATAGAGATATGAGAAGTTTTGAGGGCCTAAATCGTCTTCAATAAAAGACAAACCTAAACCAATTCTTTTATTCCGAACAGGAGTATGTATAGAGAGGGTTTGTGTGATAGGGCCACCTCTAAAGCCCACCCATTGGCTTCTGTGTAATCCCACAATACTTAAGGCATCCCTACTACCGGCATAAGCAGGGTTTATGGAGATGGTGTTGTACATGTATTGGGTAAATTGTGGTAATTGTTGTGCTGTTGCGGCCATACAGGTGAACCATATAGCAACGATTATATAATGTTTTTTAAATTTCATAGGATAGGTTTTATTTGGTTCCAATATAAACAGGACCGGTATATGTTCCTATAATGCCTGTATTGTCTTTTATATTAACGATGTAATAATATGTGCCATTAGGTACGGTGCCAGACGCACCCATAGAAGCACTATTGGATTTGCCAGCCCAACTGCCAAGTCCTTCGCCAATTTGGTATTCATTGGATTCGTAAACAATGGCTCCCCAACGGTTAAACACTTTTACTTCAGCTTTGAAGCCACATAATTCTATACCTCCAATGTCGAAGGTTTCATTTTGATTATCACCATTGGGGGTTAATGCTGTAGAAATAACCACATCTTGACTCCCGCAAGGCAGTACAGCGCAGTCTGCGTGGATATTGATGGTAACTTCAGTACTATTAATACAGCCATTCTCCAACCCCGTATATCTAAATAGATAATTGATACCACCACTTCCTGGTAAAAAATCTTCAGCAAATTCCAAAACGGTAGGATCAAAAATACTAGCGGTTAAGGTGGCTTCTGTTTTACCTTCAATTAATTCCCAATTGCCATTATTTTTTTCACCAGATAAAAACTGATTTAAATCTATAATCCCATCATCAAAACATTGGTCTCCAGCAGTTATTTCTGTAACAATTTCATCAAGCATGACGTTAAGTTCTTGTGTGTAATCCTTACTGTTACCACACGCATCAGCGACCGTCCAGGTTCTGATAATTTTATAGTCGGCATAAACGTTTTCGTTAAAAGAATTAGTTTCGTTAAATGTCACATCAATATTTGTTGAACAGTTATCCGTAAAAGTTAATAAAGGCACTTCAGGAATCTCAGTACAGCTTACGGTTAATAGGCTATCGTAATTGGTAATTAATTCTGGTGCTTTTGTGTCTTGTACAGTAATTTCTTGAACATGTGCGATTTGAGTGCCACAAACGTCTATCGCTTTCCATGTTCGTCTTAAAACATAACTGTTTATACAACTTCCATTAAAACGGTCTTGATTATACGTAACTTTAACGCTACCACAACTGGTGGATGCAGAAAGCGCTACGGGATTAGGAATAGCGTCGCAAGCCACTGTTAAGTCTTTAGGTAAGCTAGCCTGATTAAACTTCACCTTAGTTGGAGCTATAAACGTGTAAGTAGCGGAAGCCGTTTTGGTTTCACAAATATCTTGAATGGTCCAGTTTACGGTTAGCGATCCACTAGAACAAAACGTAAGGGAAGGTTGAACAAAATCATTTGTAACGGAAGGAGAACAACCGCCATTAAAACTATTTTCAAGGAGATTCGTTTGCGTATTTACCCATGTAGAAATGTCTGCATTTAATGCTGCTTGTGCTTTTTCAGGCGTACTATTATCAAATTTACATGCTGTACTCGAGGTGTTTTCGGGGGCTTTGTAAGTGATCTCATTAGGCTTTGTTAGGGTGTAAGTAGCCGTTTCGGTAGTGGTTTCACAAAGGTCTTCCACAGTCCAAATAACGCTAACAGATCCACCTAAGCAGAACGCTATGGATTGATCTGTATAATTATGGGTTATTGTAGGAGAACATCCGCCCGTAATACTGTTAGCTATTGTGTTGGTTTGTGCAGAAACCCAAGCTATAATATCTGCTTTTACATTTGCTTGAGCAGTTAAAGGGTTTTGATTGTAGAACTCACAAGAAAAAGCCGTTTTGTTTATCGGCCTTGTATAGCCTATAGGCTCTGGTTGCTTTAAAATATAAGTAGCAGTAGGATTTAGGATTTGACAAACATCTTCTATTTCCCATGTGATGGTTATAAAGCCTCCTGTACAAAAATCGATACTTTGGTTGGTGTAGTTATTAGAAACAGTTGGAGAACCACCCGATAGACTCGTGTTTATAATATCCGTTTGGGTATTGACCCATGCAGCAATATCAGCATCGAGAGCCTTTTGAGCGATTATAATATCGGGGTTATCAAATTGGCAGGCTTCCACAATGTTTTCGGAAGGAGACGTAAATTCAAGGCCTTCTGGTTGTGTAAATTCATAAGTAGCGGTTGCGTTTGTGGAACCACAAACATCTTGTATTGTCCAAGTAACCGTTAGCGTATTAGACCCACAAAAGGCTATGGTTTGATCTATATAATTATTGGAGACCTTTGGTGAACACCCACCTTCAATAGAACTATTTATAGCATCTGTTTGTGCCGTTACCCAGGCGACAATATCGGCATCTAGGTTGGCTTGAGCTTTAGCGGGATCTGTGTCGTAAAATTGGGATGCTAGAGTCGCTTCATTAGCGGGCAAGTCATAAACCACTGCATCTGGCCTTGTTAGCGTATAGGTAGCAGTTGTGGTGCTTGTACCACAACTATCATGTATTGTCCAAGTTACGGGTATAGCGCCACCTGAGCAAAAATCAATGGTCTCATCCTTAAAATCATGTGTTATAGTAGGGGAGCATCCTCCAGAAAGACTTGAGTTGATATTATTGGTTTGTGTTGCCACCCATGTTGCTATCGCTGTGTTTAAATCTGTTTGTACTGTAACGAGATCTGTTGTTACAGTATTAATTAAACAGGCTTCCACTTGCTCGTCTACAGGTGCTGTATAAGTTAATAACCCAGGTTTTTTTAAGGTATATGTTGCCGTAGATTTTTTGGTTTCACAAATATCTTTTATCGTCCAAGTGATTACTGTAGCACCGCCCTCACAAAAATTGATAAATTCATTATTAAAATCATGCATTATTGTAGGCGAGCATCCTCCAGAAAGGCTTGAGCTGATAATATTGGTCTGTGCCGCAATCCAAGTTGTAATAGCATTGTTTAAAGCCGTTTGTGCCGTTGCGGGGTCTGTGCTATCAAATGAGCAAGCATCTACAATATTGTCTGTAGGAGCCGCATAAGATATAACCTCTGCATTTGTAAATGTAAATGTAGCCTGAGTCTGTGTTATTTCACAGCTATCTTCTATCGTCCACGTAACTAATACGGAACCGTCTTCACAGAAACTTATAGACGCGTTATTAAAATCATGTGTTACTTTTGGCGAGCAACCCCCAGTAATACTTGTACTTATAATGTCGGTTTGGGCCATTACCCAATCTGAAATAGCATTATTTAATGCCATTTCCACCGTTGCAGGGTCTGTAATATCGAAATCGCAAGCCTTCATGGTCTTGTCAATTGGTGGGGTGTAATTAACTGTTTCGGGCTTCTTTAAGGTGTAAGTAGCAGAAGGAGTTAAGGTTTCACATACATCTTCAATATTCCATTCGACTGTTAAGATGCCTCCTGTGCAAAAATCAAGAGTTCTATTTTCAAAATCATTGGTAATAACCGGTGAACCCTCAGAAAGGCTACCATTTATTAAATTGGTTTGGGCCGTAACCCAAGCAGCAATATCTGCATGGAGCGCATTTTGAGCGACACCAATATTTAGATTATCAAATTGACATGATTCTACGATTTTAGAATCAGGGTAATTAAAGTCTATGCCGTCGGGTTGAATAAAAGTATAGGTTGCCTGTGGGCTCGTGGTACTACATAGGTCATTCACTGTCCACGTAATAGTAATACTATTCGAAGCACAAAAAGAAATAGATTGTGTTGAAAAGTTATTTGATATTTCTGGATAACAGCCCCCTTCAATACTGTTTTTAATAGTATTTGTTTGTGTTAAGATCCAAGCAGCAATATCGCCATCTAAATTAGCTTGAGCTATGGTAGGGTCTGGATCATAAAGTTGAGATGCTGTTGATGAAGTGTCGCTGGGAAGTGTATAGGTTACCTCAGGAGCTGCTGCCAAATTAAAATCAGCAGTAAGTGTTATGGTTTCACACAGACTTGTAATGGTCCAGGTTACGGTTGTAGATCCGCCATCACATAACATCGGGGCGCTTAATGAAGCGCCATTATTGGTCAGAGCGGTAGAACATCCATCAGTTACAGCGATAGCGTTGGATTGTTGGGTTACCCAATTCGAGAATGCCGTATCGACTTCTGTTTGGTCGATGAAATCGCAAGAAAGCGTATTGGCATGATTAGGTTCTGTATAGGTTACCTCAGGAGCTGCTGCCAAATTAAAATCAGCAGTAAGTGTTATGGTTTCACACAGACTTATAATGGTCCAGGTTACGGTTGTAGAACCGCCATCACATAACATCGGGGCGCTTAATGAAGCGCCATTATTGGTCAGAACGGTAGAACATCCATCAGTTACAGCGATAGCGTTGGATTGCTGGGTTACCCAATTCGAGAATGCCGTATCGACTTCTGTTTGGTCGTTGAAATCGCAAGACGCCTCATCGGCATCACTAGGTTCTGTATAGGTTATCGCAGGAGCTGCTGCCAAATTAAAATCAGCAGTAAGTGTTATGGTTTCACACAGACTTGTAATGGTCCAGGTTACGGTTGTAGAACCGCCATCACATAACATCGGGGCGCTTAATGAATCGCCATTATTGGTCAGAGCGGTAGAACATCCATCAGTTACAGCGATAGCGTTGGATTGCTGGGTTACCCAATTCGAGAATGCCGTATCGACTTCTGTTTGGTCGTTGAAATCGCAAGACGCCTCATCGGCATCGCTAGGGGGTGCATAGGTTATTTTTGTTGGTGTGATAACAATTAACTGTTCTGCAGTTGCGGTATTGCCACATCCATTCATAGCTGTAAAAGTCCTTATTATTTCAACACAATTAGAACTAGGCACAGTACTGATTTTATCTATGTACGTTATACTAGCTATAGTTCCACTATAAAATATTTTATAATCGGGGTCGTCTAAAAAAGTATCTGTAATATCTATTGGTGTATCAGGATTATAGGCGTATCTGGCCTTTATTGCTAAATCTGTTTCATAGCATCCCTCAACCTCCAAAGGGTTTGGTGTAGACATAAGAGATGGTTGACTATTAAGGTCTACAGCAAAAGTGACATTAAAGATAACAAATGAATCATCTTTATCGCCAAGACCGTACTTAAATTTTGTGGAGTTTTGTTCATTATCAATAATACTTTTGTCGTCATTTTCAAGATTAAAAACAGCAATATCTAACCCTGCATTATTTTTCAATTCTGGCTTTCTGTAGCCTAAATTTTCATGCGTAAATATAGAAGAGTTGAAAAAGTTGTCGGTTTCATTTAAATCATGCTTTAAGCGTATAAAATTTCCACTATTTCTTTGTTCTATTGCAAAAAAATCACCATCCTTATTCGCTTCGCCTTCACTGGCCATCACGCCTAATTTTAAATTTACAGGACCATTTGTGGGGGTGTTAAAGCCTGATGCTTCTATAACACCATCAGGGTCGCCAACACCAACAAAAGCATAGCCATCAAACACCGTAATGTCTCTCCAGTTCATTTCAAAATTTTCATAAACCACTACCATGCCCCAACCACCAGATAAGCCTATGGCGTCAATAGTACCTTGGTTTAAAGCGATATCTGCAACTGTATATTCACCATCTTTACTATTTTTAACTAAATCGGTAACTTCGGCGTACCCAACAAAGATGCCTAAGCTCTCATTGTTTGTAGGAAATTCTATTAAGTTCCCCTCTGCTTCAACTGTAGTATACGTTCCTCCAGGAACCTTTAAAAGCACTTTGGTTTTATCTAAAGGTTTTTCGTTAGCTGCGTTAAAGGTATTTGGGTCGTTATCTCCATCCTCGTTTAAATCGGTACCATTATCTGCTCTACCCGTCCAATACAATCCTGCATATATGATTTCTGAACAAGAGGGATTCGCACTATTTTCATTTGAAAAATTTAATGTTGCAGAGGAAGAATTAAGAATAGGTCTGTTATTTGCATCAACTCCCATAGGGTCAACATTAACAAACTCCATGGGCTTTTCATTTGAATCTGTTTCACTTTTTGATACCAACGTAAGGTTCGTATTCCCCATCATAGCAAAATCTCCTCTGATACTATACACTTCTTTCGATGGTGTGGTTTTGGATGTTCTAGGAGAAAATGGAACTTGGCCATAGCTATTAAAAACGGTTGCCATACATAAAAGAATGACCCATATGAATTGGGGCGTGATTTTTCTGGTTCTGCAATTTAAATTAGAGTAGATTTTTATCATATTAAAATCATTTAGTTGGGCTAGCTTTTTTATTTTGAATGTTGTGTTGGTAGTTATTAAAACTATTTTCTTTTAATTCAAGTTTTTTAAAAAGGTATCTATTTAATAAACGGTATAAGTGGTTGATTTATAAAGGATAATGCTCTTTTGGTTTAGTGTTGTTTTGAACAGCAAACACACGTAATAATATTTTGATTTTCGGGTCGATTTTTCACATGTTAAACGATTTAATTTTATTGAAAGAAAGAACAAGACTTAAGGTTCAGAGTTAAAAATAAATGTGGGTCCATAGCATGTGTTATGTCGGCAGTCATAACAAAAAAACAGATATGCTGGTATTTAATCAAATAAAGGTGTTAAATCACTTATAAATTCGACTAAACGATTATTATTGTCGATTTATGGATAAAAATTTTGTTTCAATAGCCTACATATGGGCTTGCTGGGTTAATATGATTTTAATTAAACCTAAAACCGTTTTCATTAGCTTATTTTATAAAGTCGTAAAACTTTAGCACTGAGCATGTAGTTATGTTGAGTTTTTAAAAAAGCATTTATGAACATATGGCCATAAAAAAACAGCTTGGCGTAAAGGCCAAGCTGTTATATGCTTCATTTAAAAAACCTGTATTTAAAAACAGACCCTCAAATTGTTATCTTTTAAAAACTCCTGATACATTTCCATCTAAAATACGCATTACCTCGTCTACGGTAGCAAAATTAACATCACCTTCATAAGTATGTTTTAAAGCACAGGCCGCACTGGCAAATTCCATAGATTTGTAGTCGTCAAATTCTTGTAAACCATAAATCAATCCTGCTGCATAAGCGTCGCCAGTCCCTATTCGGTCGATAATGTGTGTAATATCAAAATCACTGGTTTCTCTAAATTCGGTTCCGTTCCACATTCTGGCACGTATTTTATGCCACGACGCATTGATAGAGGTTCTAATTTTATCAAACACTTTTTCAATACTTGGAAACTTCTCCATTAGTGCTTTACTAGCTTCAATAAAATCTTCGTTGGAAAATGAGTATTCTGTATCCAATACTTCATTTATTTCATTAACACCTCCTATAAAAATGGTGGAGTACGAGAGTAAGTCTGTAAGCACGTCCTTGGCATTTTCTCCATATTTCCATAGCCCACTGCGATATGTTGGGTCTGAAGATACCGCTATGCCTTTCTTTTTTGCTAAAATCAAGCCTTCTTTTAAAGTTTCGTATCCGCCTTTACAGAGTGCTGGCGTAATACCGGTCCAGTGTACCCATTTGGCTTTCGATAGAATTTTTTCCCAATTAACCATATCTGGTTGAATGTCTGAAAACGATGAATGTGATCTATTGTAAGATATAGCACTAGGTCGCATTACTGCACCAACTTCAAGAAAATACACACCTAAGGGTCGGTTTGAGCGCACGATCGCAGATGTACTGACCCCAAATTTCTGTATATAAGAAATTGCCGTATCGCCTACAAAATCATTTGAAATGCAACTTATATGCTTAACATTTCCTCCAAAGTTAGAGATGGAAATCCCTACATTAAGTTCGGTACCGCCAAAATAAAACTCTAATAAATTGGCCTGCATAAATTTCTTGTTACCTTCGGGAGATAAGCGCATTAAAACTTCACCAAAAGTTATAATCTGATTCATAAATAATGTTTTTTTTAATATTATGATTTATAAATATAGGCGTTTCATTTATATAATTATGATTTTATAAGGATTTCTTTTTAGCTATAAAAGGATATATTAAAAGGTTTAAGTTTTATTAGTATTGTGTGGTTAATCCTAATGTTTTCGTAAGTTTTGGTGTATTTAATTAAATATTTAATATATTAGATTGTATCACGTGCTATCCACAATTTATTTGTAATTTTAAAACTTTTAAAACATGTCTTTTTTCTTTAAAAAAAATCGGTTAAAGTAAAAGAGACATAATAGCTTTTATCTAAATCAACTTTATTAATATTTATATGTCTCCACAGCAATCTATAAAATCTTTTAAAATACGATTAATCTTATCGTTCTGTACCATAATATTTATGGTATCTGGATTGTTTATTGGTTTTATTTATTTAGACAAGATGGGAGACGCTACCTACCTTTCCAGCGCTTATATAAATGTATCGCTGTTTTTTTTAATTTTAATTGCTCTTTTTATTCTTATTAATTTTTTAGCCAATCGATTGGTTAAGGATTTGAGAGCGTTAAATCTGAAAATTAAAAATGAAGTTAAGGAACTGGAAATCAGTTTAGAGAAATCTAACGAAGATGCCGAAAACAAAACTGTTTACTTGGCAAATATGAGCCATGAAATTCGTACACCGCTTACTGCTGTTATAGGCATGATTAATATGTTGAAAGAAAGTGAGCTAGATGTCGATCAACGTGTACAATTAGAAATTGCAGAATATAGCTCAGAGCATTTAATGCAGTTGGTAAATTTAATTATTGAAAACGCGAAAGTAAACGACGGTAGAGTCGCTTTAAATTTAGCTGCGATGGATTTGGCCAGCGATTTAACAAAGCTCTTTAAGGTTTTTGAATATCAAGCTTGGGATAAAAGACTGGAGTTTGAGTATAAATTTATACCGAATGAAGACTATAAATATTTATTGCTTGGTGATATTACACGTATTCAACAGGTGCTTATTAACTTAATAAACAATGCCATAAAGTTTACCAATAATGGTAAAATATCTGTAATTGTAGATCAAACTGTTGCGCATGATGAAGATCAAATAGTTACATTTTACGTAAAAGATACTGGTGTAGGGATGCGAAATAATGAAGTAAACAAAATTTTTGATGCTTTTAATTTTGGAAAATCTTTTACCACCCAAGATTATAGAGGTGCTGGTATTGGATTGGGTATTGCAAATCAATTGGTGAAAATGATGGGTGGTGAATTAAAAATAGAATCTAAAGAAAATGAAGGTTCTATATTTTACTTTAGTTTACAGTTGAAAAAAACATTGAATTTAAAATTAGAGCAACCAGAACCCAAACATTTATCTCTTAATAAATACGACAAAACATTTGATGTGCTTGTTGCAGAAGATAATCAAATGAACCAAAAGGTTATTAAATATTTACTTGAACAGCAAGGTGCGGATTGTACTTTTGCAAAAAACGGATTGGAAGCTGTAAGGTTGTTTGATGTTCTTGATTTTGATATGGTGTTTATGGATATCTATATGCCAGAAATGACCGGTTATGAAGCTGCAAAACTGATAAAACAAAGCAAAAAATATGCCGAGAAAAATGTGCCTATCATTGCTGTATCTGCAAGTGCTTTTGAAGAAGATATTGCCAATGCTAAACAGGTAGGGATAGACGATTTTTTAGCAAAACCTATAGAAGTTGAGAAACTAAAGGCTTTGCTATTAAAGTATGCTTCAAAAGAAAGTTTGGATTAAATTCTTTATAAAACAGCAATAACACTAATTTCTACATTAACATCTTTTGGCAACCTAGCAACTTGCACGGTTTCTCTTGCAGGTGCAGTAGGTTCATTAAAATAACTTCCATAAACAGTGTTTATTTCAGAGAAATCATTCATATCTTTAATAAAGATGGATGTTTTTATAACATGATCAAAGGCCATGCCAGCGGCTTGAAGTATTGCTTGTATGTTTTTCATAACTTGGTGGGTTTCCTCTTGGATAGTGCTTAAAACAAGTTCTCCGGTATCAGGGTTGATAGCTATTTGCCCAGATGTATAAAGCATATTTCCTGTTAAAATGGCTTGGCTATAGGGGCCAATAGGGGCAGGGGCCTTAGTGGTGTGAATGATCTTTTTCATAATCAATAAAAGTTTAAAATTTTTATCAAATTTACTACAAAGTATTATAATCTAATAGAAATTGAATGTAAGATGCGATTATAAAAGCGTAAAAAGAATAGGTCTTTAAATGCGGGAGTCTGTTTTTTGGTATGTACTGTTTTAAAAATATAATGCCTTAAAGTTGCCTATCGGGCTGTAAACGTTTTTCGTATTTAAGGTCTTTTAGTATGCTGGATTTAATCCCTATAAAAAAGTTCCAAGATTGATACGTTCCAAATGGGATCCAACTAAAATTCATGCGCCAACTTAACAAATCGCGTTCAAAGGAAAATTGTGTGTACGAAAAGCCTTGATTCTTAAAATCGTAACCAGAAGAGGCACTAAAACTCCATTTTGGTGATAACTCAATATCTCCAGAAAACATTAAAGAGTGCGAAGAGATTTCATTCTGCCGTTGGGAATTGTTGTAATTTACAGCATAGGCCAAACGCAAGCTCCATGGAATTTTAAAGTTATAAAACTCACTGGGTATATCCTCGCTTTTATCTTTGTCTTTATAACGGTTCGGGTTTGAAAAATCTTGAGATTCCCCAAACATATCATCATCACGCCCCCCGCTCATAATGTTATCTAAATGGTCTTTATCTTCGTTTTTGTCTTTTTTATCTCCACTCTTACTGGCCAGAGAATAGCTCATTGTTAAGTTGGCACTGGTCATTCTAAATAAACTGCCACCATTGTTAATGTTGAATTTATCTATTTTTCTGTTATTGTTGTCCAATGCATAAGGGTCTAAGGTCGCACCAAAGTTAACACTCATTTTATTTTTGAATAACTGGGTACCACCACTCATTCTAACAGGGCTCCATTGTAAAGAATCGCCTGCAAAGTTGTAAGAGGTTGAAAGGTTTAAATTGTTTAATAAGCTTACTTTCTTAGGCTCTGTAGCGGTACTATCCTTATCTCTTACTTTCGCTTCTAAATTGTTTGAAAGCGAGATGCCCATGGAACTCGAAAAAGTTTTTCCAGGACTACCAAAAACAGCACCTTCAAATCGTGTATACTCTATGTCGCTAGTGGTTAAACCGTCGGCACTAACCACCTCGTAGGTATCATAGTATTTATCGAATGCAGGATTGATATTATAGCTTATAGAGGGGCGCATCACGTGACGAATGGCTTGTATCTTTGGAGATTTGCCTTCTTTTTCAAAACTTTTTGTTCCATACACGGTCGTTCCTAAACTCGTACTAAAACTGTAAGTTCTAAAAGCATCAAAACCGCTAAGCTCTTCCGTAATGGTTTCTTGTTGTACGGCATCATAATATTTCTCAATGGTCTTTAAGGTCCAAACCTCATTATAGCTAGCCCCAGCACTAATACTAAAATGCTTTAATACCTTGAAATTGGTACTGATAGGGATGCTATGTTGCATACCAACTTTGGCATCATCAAACATTTCGCTTTTAAAAAACAAAGAATCGGTGGTTTGGATTCTGTTTTCCCCTCGTGTACTGTATTGTAAACTTATATTTTGGATGATCCCTTTTTTGCTGCCTGTTTTAGGAGCGAAAGGATACACCCTTCCTACACTTGCTTGAAGGGTAGGGAGGGTCATGTTAATCTGTTGTGTATTGGTGTTTTGAGAATGTGTGGCCGTAAGACTTACATTAACCTCTGGTTCTGTTTGAAAACTCTTTGAATAGGATACAGAAGATGATAAGGTGTTGTTTAACCTATTGGCGTTATTGCTTTGGTTGGTAGAGGTTTGATAATAATTACTACTCCCTAAGTTTACCGAGGCCGAGAACCTAGAATTAGGACTCGATTTCCCATCTTTACTATGCGACCATCTAATATTATAAACTGTAGACTTCGAGTAATCGGGAAAACCACGCTCACTATTAATTAGGTTTTCATACCTAAAAGACATATTGCCTCTAAACTTATATCGTTTAACATAGCTACTTTCTGTACGTAATCCGTAACTGCCATTGGTGTAATAATCGCCTAAAACAGCTAAATCGACATGGTCGCTAATAGCAAAATAATACCCTCCATTTTGTAAAAAATACCCCCGATCATTCTGTTCTCCAAAACTAGGCAATAATACTCCAGACGTATGGGTTTCAGATTGTGGAAAAAAACCAAAAGGGACGCCAAGTGGAGTGGGTACATCGTAAATAAATAAATTGGCCAGGCCTGTAACTATTTTTTTACCAGGAACAACCTTCGCTTTTCTTAATTTTATATAATATTCAGGATCTTCAAGATTTTCTGCGGTGGTATATTTTGCATTCTTGATAAAATAAACGGAATCATTTTCTTTTTTTGTAATCGAGGCGATAACATTGCCCTCGCCTTGTTGTGTAATCGAGTTGAAAATAAGAGCTTTTTTGCTTTCTGTATTAAAGAGAATAGAATCTGGCTCAACAACTTGTTGCCCTTGAGTAAAAACGGGAGCTTGTGTGTATTCCCCCAAAGAGTCTAAAATCCCTTTGGCGTAAACCTCATTTTTACTATAATTAATGGTAATGGTTCCTGCTTTTATATTTATATCGCCATAGGTAATGTCTGCCTCATTGTATAAATATAGCGTTTGAAGCTTTTTATTAAAAGTGGTATAATCTGTAGCCTTATAAACGACAATATTTTCCAAAAGTTCCTTTTTGGGTGTAATAGAATCTACTAGGGTAGAATCTTGCTTTTTTTCGGTTAGCTCTGTAGAGTGAACCTTAAGGCTGTCTGTTTTTACAAGTGTTGTGTCCTGTGTTGGAGCCGCTAAGCTTTTACTCCTTTTATTGGTGTCTTGAGCCGAGCTATACATGTTTATAAACAATGTAAAACTTAGTGTAAAAAGTAGGTGAAAGATGTTTGTACGCAACGCTTTTAAATGTATTTTTGTAAAAGTATGGCTCGATTTTTGAAAAGTCAAAATTACATATATTTTTTTGTGATTATTTACTATTCGTTCAAAAATTTAAAATTAAACTTAAACTCAGCAGGTTTAGGTAATAAACTATAAATCTTACTCGTTAACAATTTATGCAAACGAACAACATATTACTTTTCGTATCTTTAACTATTCTCTTAACATGCGCTTCGTTCGCTACCATTGATGATGCACCTAAGCGTACGGAAAAATTTGTGGTGGTGTTAGACGCTGGACACGGTGGGCATGACCCTGGTAACTTGGGTAACGGATATAAAGAGAAAGATATTGCTTTAAACATAGTGCTTAAAATAGGTGAAGCGCTTGAGAAATACCCCAATATTGAGGTGGTTTATACGCGTAAAAAGGATGTTTTTGTAGATTTATTCGAAAGAGGAAGGATTGCCAACAAAGCAAAAGCCAATTTATTTGTCTCTGTACATTGCAACGCTCATCACTCTCAGGCATATGGAACTGAGACTTTTGTTTTGGGGGTTCACAGAAACCAAACCAATTTCGAAGTCGCCAAAAAGGAAAACAGTGTTATCTTTCTTGAAGATGATCATGAAACGAAATACGGGGGGTTTAACCCCAATTCTCCAGAGTCTGTTATTAGTATTTTAATTGGTCAAGAGGAGTATTTAGAGCAAAGTATATTGTTGGCCAGTTTAATTCAAGGTAACTTTACAAATAAGCTTAAACGCCATAATCGAGATGTAAAACAGGCAGGGTTGATTGTTTTGCATCAAACCGTTATGCCTAGTGTATTGGTGGAAGTTGGTTTTCTAACCAATAAAAGTGAAGGGGCATACTTAAATTCGTTAAAGGGACAAAGTGATATGGCCACGTCAATTAAAGAAGCGATTTTAGATTATAAAAAATTTGTAGATCAAAATGTAGGTGATGATATGTTATTTGGCTCCATGCCTTCAGAAATACCAAAACAACCAGACCAACCTGAGCAACCAGACCAAATTTATAGTGACATTACGTTTAAAGTGCAGATTGCGGCCAGCTCAAAAAAAGTAGCATTAAAACCCTTTAACTTTAAAGGTTTAGATGATATTTCAGTTGAAAAACAAGGCGGTTTATACCGCTACTATTACGGAAGTACCTCAAATTACAAAACAATAGAATCTTTACAGAAAACGGCCCAATCTAAAGGATATCCTTCAAGTTTTATTGTTGCTTTTAAAGACAACAAAAGAATAGCGTTGGAAGACGCATTAAAAACTCCGACTAATTAAACGGGTTCTTTTTTAAATTTGTTTAAATTTGTCTCAATCTAAATCATCAATTTTGAAAATAACAAAAGAAGTTAAAACAGGAATACTAGTCATTTTAGGCATTTTATTGTTTATTTTTGGTTTTAACTATTTAAAAGGTCAAAACATACTAGGCTCCTCACGGATTTTTTATACTGAATATGATAATGTAGAAGGCTTAGTAGCCTCTACGCCTGTTACTATAAGCGGAAAGCCCATTGGTAAAGTAAAAAACATTTCATTTAAGAATGATGGTTCGGGAAAATTATTGGTAACCCTTTTTGTGGACAGCGATTTTAAATTTTCTAAAAACAGTAAGGCAGAGCTATATGAGCCTGGTTTGATAGGCGGTAAGGCTATTGCTATTATTCCAGCATTCGACAATGCAGAGGAAGCAAAAGATCAAGATTTTCTCGAAGGCTCATCCAAAGCAGGATTAAGCGAATTGTTAAACCAAAGATTGACGCCTTTACAAGAAAAAATTGAAAGTGTAATGGTTAGTGCAGACTCTCTATTAATAAACGTTAACAATGTTTTTAATGAAAAAGCCAGAAACGATTTAAGAGCCAGTATTGCAGGATTAAACGCTACCATAGGGTCTTTTGAGAAAACATCAAACTCCTTAAATCATATGATTGAAGGGAATCAAGAAAAAATAAGCCAGGTTATTAGTAATGCCGATAAATCACTTTCTAACTTATCTAATATCACTAATTCCATTTCAGAAGCCGATTTAGGTAAAGTCATTAAAGATCTAGAAGGCACACTTCAAAATTTCGACCATATAATTAACGACCTTGAAAACGGTAAGGGATCTATGGGCAAACTTCTTAAAGATGACGAGTTGTACAATAACTTGGAAGGCGCTTCCTATCAATTGGAACAATTGCTACAAGACCTTAAGTTAAACCCAAAACGTTATGTTCATTTTTCAGTATTTGGAAAGAAACCAAAACAGTACGACGCTGAAGTAAATGAAGCTTTGGAGCAAGAATAAACCCACTGTAACATGAATTATATTCCTAACATCCTCTTCGCTATAGCACTTATAATCGGGATTGGTTTTTTTGCTAGAAATGTGAAAAAATTAATACGAAACATCAAATTAGGTCTGGATGTAGATGTCAGCGATCATAAAGCGCAACGCTGGAAAAATATGGCGATGATTGCTTTGGGACAAAGTAAAATGGTGCGCCGCCCTGTTGCGGGATTTTTACATGTTATTGTTTATTTAGGCTTTATAATAATCAATATAGAAGTTCTAGAAATCATTATCGATGGTCTTTTCGGAACCCATCGTATTTTTTCGTCACTAGGTACGCCTTATTATGTGTTAATTAATCTTTTTGAAATATTAGCAGTTTTAGTATTTGTTTCTGTAGTTCTATTCTGGACACGAAGAAATATGATAAAGATAACACGTTTTTGGAATACAGAAATGAGCTCTTGGCCCAAAAATGATGGCAATTATATCCTTTATATTGAAATGGTATTGATGCTCCTGTTTTTAGTGATGAATGCTGCAGACACCCATTTTCAAAACATAAATTCTGGTAATATCATCAGTCAACATATAGCGCCTTTATTTTCATCATTATCAGAAAGCACATTGCACATAGTTGAAAGAACGGCGTGGTGGACCCATATTTTAGGGATTTTAATGTTTTTGAATTATTTATATTTTTCAAAGCATTTACATATTTTATTAGCGTTTCCAAACACCTATTTTGGTAAAATAAAACCTAAGGGCTATTTTAATAATTTAGAAGCGGTTACCAAAGAAGTAAAAATGATGATGGATCCTAATATAGACCCCTTTGCAGCACCAGCAGAAGGCGCTGAAACCGAACTTCATTCTAAATTTGGGGCCAGTGATGTACAAGATTTAAGTTGGGTACAGTTACTTAATGCTTACACCTGTACAGAATGCGGACGATGCACCAGTGAGTGCCCTGCAAATATAACGGGTAAAAAACTATCGCCAAGAAAAATCATGATGGATACTCGTGATCGTTTAGAGGAGGTTGGTAGAAATATAGACGCTAATAAAGGAGAATTTAAACCAGATGGCAAGCAGCTTTTGGATGATTATATTTCACGGGAAGAGCTATGGGCATGTACATCTTGTAATGCTTGTGTAGAAGCTTGTCCTATTAGTATTGATCCGCTTTCCATTATCTTGGAAATGCGTCGCTTTTTAGTCATGGAAGAATCTGCAGCACCTTCAGAGTTAAATACTATGATGACCAATATTGAGAATAATGGTGCGCCATGGCCATATAACCAAATGGATAGATTGAATTGGAAAAATGAATAACTAATAATTTCCCGCAATATATATGTGGGTATTTACAATATAAAAATGAGCGAATTACTTAAAGTACCAACCATGGCAGAGTTTATGGCACAAGGCAAACAGCCAGAGGTCTTATTTTGGGTGGGATGTGCAGGAAGCTTTGATGATCGGGCAAAAAGAATAACCAAGGCATTTGTTAAGTTACTAAACAAAGCTAATGTAGAATTTGCCGTATTGGGTACAGAAGAAAGTTGTACTGGAGACCCAGCAAAACGGGCAGGAAACGAATTTTTGTTTCAAATGCAGGCTGCTACCAACATTGAAGTTCTGAATGGTTACGACGTGAAAAAAATTGTAACGGCTTGCCCTCATTGTTTCAATACTATTAAAAACGAGTACCCCGAATTAGGTGGCCACTATCAAGTCATGCATCACACCCAATTTCTAAAATCTTTATTGGATGAAGGCCGATTGTCTATTGAAGGTGGTAAATATAAAGGAAAGCGTATAACCTTCCATGATCCTTGTTTTTTAGGACGTGCAAATGGTGTTTATCAAGCGCCTAGAGATCTTATTAAAAAGCTAGAGGCCGAACTTATAGAAATGAAAAGCTGTAAGCGCAACGGATTGTGTTGTGGGGCTGGAGGAGCGCAAATGTTTAAGGAATCTGAAAAAGGGGATAAAGAGATTAATGTGAAGCGTACCGAGGAAGCGTTAGATGTTAAAGCTGAAATTATTGCTGCAGGTTGTCCGTTCTGCAATACGATGATGACAGATGGCGTTAAGGCGAAAGATAAGGAAAGCGATGTAGCTGTTATGGATATAGCAGAACTCATTGCCAATGCACAGGACCTATAGTTTTTTTATGATACAGATAATAGCTAAAGTATCATGAAATTGTAATTTATAAATAGAAATTAAACATGTTAGTAGATTTTAATACATTACCAGAAGAATCCCGCGTTTGGATTTATCAAGCCAATCGCTCTTTTACCGAAGAAGAACTTGAAGAAATTCAAGGTAAACTGAATGTTTTTATTGAAAATTGGACGGCTCATGGTAGTGATCTTCAATCGGGTTACCTCATTAAATATAAGCGCTTTATTATAATCGCATTAAATCAAAATGTAAATAAAGCTACAGGATGTTCTATCGATGCTTCTGTTCATTTTATACAACAATTAGAAAAAGAATATAACGTCGATTTATTAGATAAGATGAATGTGTCCTATAAACAAGGTGATTTTATAGCTTATAAAACGCTTATAGATTTTAGAAAAATGGCTAAAGATAAGGCTGTATCTAAAAATACCATTGTATTTAATAATCTGGTAAATAACATTGCAGAGTTTAAAGAGAACTGGGAAGTACCTGCTAGTGAAAGCTGGCACAGTCGCTTTGTTAAATAAATACTATTTTGATGGCATTTCTTGGCACTAAGTTAATAAAACTAATAGGTTTAATCAACTTAGTGCCATTCCACTATGGTTTTAATATGTAGGGGCAATAATCTCTTTTTATATTATCTTAATATGGGTTTCATCTTTTTTTAAGGTTGTAAATCTGTTATCGTAATATGATTACTACAAATACTGTTGGTCATAAAACAGACACTATTTTGAAGTTTTTTAAAGTTGAAATAAATTCTAGAGTTAAAGCTGGGTTTATTAGTATACTTCTTTATAAATCTATCTTAAAGTTTTTAAATCTTCTTCTTAAAAGTGTTATTTTGGCATGGTTATTACTGTATATTACTATATCTGTAGTGGCTACCAATACCTATTAACTAATTTCTTCTATGCGCAATATTTTTTTTGTAATCTGCTGGTGTTTTTCAGTATTTCTATCATTTGGTCAAAACACAACCGACCCTTTACAAACGGCTGATAAAGAGGCTCAAAAACAATGGGTCGATAAAACATATGATGCCATGTCCCTATCTGAAAAAATCGGACAGCTATATATGGTTCAGGTGATGTCCAATCAAAGCGAAGCATCTAAAAAGAAGATAATACAATTAATAAAAGAGCACCATATTGGTGGTATCATTTATTCTTTAGGAGGACCGGTACGACAGGCCAAATTGGATAATGAATTGCAAGCGCTTTCTAAAATACCGATGTTGGTTGGTATGGATGCCGAATGGGGCTTAAGCATGCGATTGGATTCTACTTATGCTTTTCCTTGGAACATGACCTTGGGGGCCATAAAAAACAATAGCCTCGTAGAGGAAACAGGTAAGCTTTTGGGAGAACACTGTAGAAGGTTGGGAGTCCATTTTAACTTTGCCCCAGTGGTAGATATTAACACCAATCCTAAAAACCCGATAATTGGTAATCGTTCTTTTGGTGAAGACCGTGATAACGTTACCGAAAAAGCTTCTGCGTTTATGAAAGGCATGCAAAGTGTTGGGGTTTTGGCAAGTGCAAAACATTTTCCAGGCCATGGCGACACGGAAGATGATTCCCATAAAACCTTGCCTACTATTGCTTTTAATGAAAAACGGATAGACTCCATAGAATTATATCCTTATAAGAAATTAATTAAAGAAGGCTTGTCGAGTGTAATGGTTGCGCATTTAAGTGTACCCAGCTTAGAGCCGCGTATTGGCTATCCTTCATCACTTTCAAAACATATTGTTACCGATATTTTAAAAGAAAGATTAGGATTTAAAGGTCTTATTTTTACAGATGCACTCACCATGAAAGGCGCATCTGATTTTAGTGAAACTGGCGATATTGATTTAGCAGCGTTTATGGCTGGAAATGATGTAATGCTCATGTCTGAAAACGTATCTATAGGCGTAGAAAAAATAAAGAACGCATACTATAATGGTAGCATTTCAGAAGAGCGTTTGCAGCATTCTGTAAAAAAAATATTAAAAGCAAAATATAAAGTGGGTTTAAACTTTTATAAACCTATTGAAATAGCAAACTTAAAGAAGGATCTAAACCGATTAAAGGATGATATCCTGTATGAGGAGTTGATGGAAAATGCCATTACTGTGGTTAAAAATGATACGAGTATACTGCCTCTCGAAAATTTGAATTCAAGAAACATTGCGTATGTAAAGATGGGGGATGATGATGGATCTGTTTTTTTGGAAGAGCTTCAAAAGTATACGCAAATACATCACATACAATCCGATTCTCTAAGTGGATTGTTAAATCAATTACAAGCGTATAATACTGTTATTATTGGATTTCACCGTTCTAATGATAATCCATGGAAAGACCCTAGTTTTTCTAAAAAAGAAATCAGTTGGATCAATGAGATTGCAAAAACAAATCGGGTTATTTTAGACCTTTTTGTTAAGCCTTATGCTCTCTTGGATTTTGATTATTTGACGGATATTGAGGGTGTTGTAATCAGTTATCAAAACAGTAAAATAGCCCAACAAAAATCTGCCCAGCTTATATTTGGTGCTATTCCTTCAAAAGGCGTTTTACCTGTTTCCATAGGGGCTTTTTTCGATTCTGGTTATGGGATTAGAAATGATGCTATTAAGCGTTTGCGTTATAGTGTTCCAGAACGATTTGGCATGAGTTCTTTGAAATTAAAAAAAGTGGATTCATTAGCGCAGGTAGCGGTAAGTGGCATGATGACCCCAGGCCTACAAGTAGTAATTGCGAGAAGAGGGGCCGTTATCTACAACAAGAGTTTTGGTAAGCATACTTATGAAGGTGATGAAAAAGTAGAGTTTAAGGATGTTTATGACGTGGCTTCTTTAACAAAGATATTGGCAACACTACCGCTTATCATGAAAATGGAAGAAGAGGGGGCTGTTGATCTGCAAAGTAAAATGTCCCAATTAATGCCTGAATATAAAAATTCCAATAAAAAGGATATGACCATTTTAAAAATGCTGTCGCATTACGCTAGGTTAAAACCTTGGATTCCCTTTTACTATGCTACTTTAGATCCTAAAACAAAACGGCCTAGTGAAAAATATTATAGAACGGAACGCAGCAGGGATTTTAATATAGAAGTTACCCATAATTTGTTTTTACGCAGTGGGTATCAGGACAGTATACAATCTGTAATCCTTAAAACAGATTTGCTGGATAGGCAGCAGTATAGGTATAGTGATTTGCCATATTATATTTTAAAGAAATTTATTGAAACCTATTACGACCAAACCTTGGATAACCTTGTAGATGAATATTTTTATAAACCTTTAGGCGCCAATTACACGATGTACAATCCTTATCATAAGTTGAGCAATAAAGACATTGTACCAACCGAAGAAGATAATTATTATAGATTTCAAAAGGTTCAAGGTTATGTTCATGATATGGGCGCTGCTATGCAAAATGGCGTTGGTGGCCATGCTGGTATATTCAGTAATGCCAACGATGTTGCCAAAATCATGCAAATGTATTTGCAAAAGGGGTTTTATGGAGGAAAACAGTTTTTAAAACCAGAAACAGTAGATAAATTTAACACTTGTTATTTTTGCGAGAATGGAAATAGAAGAGGTGTAGGTTTCGATAAACCACAATTGTCGGGTTCGGGACCAACATGTGGATGTGTTTCTTTAAGTAGTTTTGGACATTCGGGTTTTACAGGTACTTATGCTTGGGCAGACCCAGAGGAGGAAATTGTGTATGTATTTTTAGCTAATAGAACGTATCCTAATGATACTAAAAATCTTTTGCTAAAAGCAAATATTAGAACAGATATACAACGTTTTATTTATGAAGCGATTATAGATTAAAGTATTTTAGATGATAAAAAAGAGGCATTGTTTTTAGATTCTAAAAGGCTTAATATAAACCCTATAGAATTAAAACCCTATAGTATTAATTTGATATATTAATTTAAAATGAGATTCCCATTTAATATCTATCGATACGGATGGGAATAACGAAACTTAACGCATGAAAATAGGTATAGTTTGTTATCCAACCTTTGGAGGCAGTGGTGTTGTAGCCACAGAATTAGGTTTAGAACTCTCCAAAAGAGGACATGAAATCCATTTTATTACTTATAAACAGCCCGTACGCTTGGAGTTGTTTAACAATAAGATACATTATCATGAGGTAAATGTCCCAGAATATCCGCTTTTTCATTATCAACCTTACGAACTTGCTTTATCTAGTAAGTTGGTGGATATGGTAAAACTCTATGATATAGAGCTTTTACATGTACACTATGCCATACCACATGCTTATGCAGCTTATATGGCCAAAAAAATGCTCGAAGAACAGAATATTTATATTCCCATTGTAACGACCTTGCACGGTACCGATATTACGCTTGTTGGCAACCATCCGCATTATAAACCTGCCGTAACTTTTAGTATTAACAATTCAGATGCCGTTACAGCGGTTTCACAAAGCTTAAAAGATGATACCATACGTTTATTTAATATAAATAATACTATAAACGTAATTCCTAATTTTATCGATTTAGATAAATTTAAACATGATTTTACAGAGTGCCAACGAGTAAAGATGGCTAAAGAAGACGAAAAAATAATTACGCACATCAGTAATTTAAGGCCCGTTAAACGGGTACAAGATGTTGTTTCTGTTTTTAATAATATTCAAAAAGAGATCCATGCAAAACTGATGCTTGTTGGTGTTGGTCCCGAGCGTGAGAAAGTAGAGACCCAATGTCAAGAACTAGGTATCTTAGATAAGGTTATTTTCTTTGGTAAAAGTAATGAGATAAATAAAATTCTCTGTTTTAGCGACTTGTTCTTATTGCCATCAGAGACTGAAAGTTTTGGATTAGCAGCTCTGGAAGCTATGGCTTCAAGCGTTCCCGTTATTTCAAGTAATACAGGGGGCATTCCAGAAGTGAATGTTCAAGGGGTTTCTGGATTTTTAAGCGATGTTGGGGATGTAGAGGATATGAGCAAAAATGCCCTTTATATTTTAAGTGATGAAAATCGTTTAGCACAGTTCAAAATAAACGCAAGGAAAGAAGCTTTAAAATTCGATCTTCATAAAATTGTACCTCAATATGAAGCTATATATAAAGATACTTTAGCCAAATTTAGGCGCCTCTAACAGCATTTATATCGTCTTATTTTTACCCTTGTTTTTTTAGGTTATTGGGCTAATATTAAAAGCAATAATAGCAATAATAGTTTCAGTAATTATTGAAATTTGAAAAAACAAAATAGGTATGGCCATTATAGGTAACATAATTAAAGGCGTTATTCAGCTAAAGGATGCGCTTTCTTCTGAAATCAATCATATAGAGGCACAGGAAAAAATGCTTAAAGCGTTGTTAACTCAAGCAAAGGACACGCAGTTTGGTAAGCATTATCAATTTGAAGCTATTTTAGCATCTGAAAATATTAAAAAAGCCTTTGCCGATACGGTACCCTATTTTGATTACAATAAAATAAGTACAGAATGGTGGCATAAAGTTGTAGATGGTGAAGCAGATATTACTTGGCCAGGAAAACCGTCTTATTTCGCATTGAGTTCTGGTACTACAGGAAAAAGCAGTAAACGCATTCCCGTAACAGATGCTATGATAGAAGCGATTCGACAATCGGGAATTAAGCAGGTTTTTGCTTTAAATAACTTCGACTTACCGGCCGATTTTTTTGAGAAAGAAATTATGATGTTGGGCAGTTCTACCGATTTAGAAAAACACCACGAATTTATGGAAGGAGAAATTAGTGGTATAAGTGCCCATAACATTCCTTTTTGGTTTAAGGGCTATTATAAGCCTGGTGAAGATATAGCTAAAATAGACGATTGGGACGCGAGAGTGCAACAAATTGCAGAACGTGCCGAATCGTGGGATATTGGAGCGTTAAGTGGTATCCCATCTTGGATTGAACTGATGCTTCAAAGCGTAATCTCTCATCACAATTTAAATACCATCCATGACATTTGGCCTAACTTACAAGTATATACTTCTGGTGGTGTGGCTTTCAGTCCTTATGAAAAAAGTTTTAATGCTTTAATGGGAAAGCCTGTTACTGTTATTGATACATATTTAGCCTCAGAAGGATATATTGCCACTCAAATACGTCCAGAAACAGATGCCATGCAACTAAACACTGAAAACGGGATTTACTTTGAGTTTGTGCCTTTTAAACCAGAGTATATTAAAAATGATGGTTCTTTAGATCAAGCGGCGCCTATTGTAACTTTAGATCAGGTTGAGTTAAATCAAGATTATGTTCTGCTTATTAGTACAGTAAGTGGTGCGTGGCGTTATGTAATTGGAGATACTATCGAATTTACAGATGTGAATAAGGCAGAAATTAAAATTACTGGACGCACCAAATTTTTCTTAAATACCGTAGGCTCGCAGTTATCGGTCAATAAAATGGACGATGCGATGCAGCATTTAGAAGAAAAATTTTCGACAAAAATTCCAGAATATACCATTTGTGCCAAACGCGCAGAAGATGGCGAATTTTATCACTTTTGGTATATAGGTTCTAAAAACTTAACATTAGGCCATATGGAAGTGGCAGAGGCTTTAGATGCCTATTTGAAAACAGCCAATAAAAATTATAAAGTAGCCCGAAGTAAGGCATTAAAAGGCGTAAAAGTAAAGCTTATCGCTCCTGAGAAATTTCACGACTGGAGCGAGAGTAATAAGAAAAAAGGCGGACAGGTAAAAATGGAACGTGTGATGAACGAGGAACGCTTTAAAATTTGGGAAACTTTTATCGAAAAACCCTAATCCGCTTTGAGGTCTTCATTACGTTTATTAACCAAATCCATAATTTCTTCTGGAGATAAATAATATTTTATAATACGCTCTTTATACGATAATGTAATATCAGCGTGATTTAAAATAAAGTTTTTAGTTTCAAGAATATAGGTTTCCATACCATGATTTACAGCATAGGTATCTGCGGCACGTTCTGCCTCAACAATATGGTTTTCAGAAAACAAATATTTTAAACCAAACCATATTAAATTCAGGGTACTTCTATTTTGATAATCCATAATATGTCCCAACTCATGGCCAATCCATCCTATTAAAACATCTGGTTGAATATGCGTTGTTAAAAATTTCTTATCCGCTATTTTAAAAACTTCACTAATTAAAATTACATATTTTCTGTTTTTTTTACTTCTAAAAAAACTACCGAACTTTGGTTGGGCCTGCATGGTCGATTTTTTTATGTTTTTTTTGAACTTGAATTCTATATACGTGTCTTTTAAAGAAGGATAATAGGACAATGCTTTTTCTGTTTCTTCTTTAATTATTTCAGGAATTATATGTTGTGCCGTCATAGTATAGCTTATCAGAACAAATATAAGATATGGAATTTTAAACATACTAAATGGTTTTAATTTAAAATCGGAATTACGCTTTTGAGTTAATTATAATTTTTTGAAAGCTAAAACATGGGGGTATCATTAATTAATTTCAAAATTAATAATCAAAAAACAAGAAACCATGTATCGTCCAAAGATTTATTTTAAAATTGAATATAAAGTTAGTAAGCTAAACGTTTAGGTGATGGATATACGTTCAAATAAACCATTTTGGCTTGTTAAAAATGCCTTAGCAGAAAGTTATTCTGCTTTAAGAGTATCGTTAGATACCGATGTTTTAATAATTGGAGGAGGAATAACAGGCGCATTAATGGGCTATCAAATGTTGAAAGAGGGAAGACAAACTATTTTAATCGATAAACGCGATGTTTGCCACGGTAGTACTGCGGCCAGTACCTCTATGTTGCAATATGAAATAGATGTTCCGTTACATCTTTTAATTGAAAAACGTGGTCTTACATGTGCTGTGTCCAGTTATCAAAACTGCGAGAAGGCAATCGATAAGTTAAAGAAAATAAGTACTGAAATCAAATCAAATTGTCAGTTTAACAATAAAAAAAGCATTTATTTCTGTACTTCTAAAAAAGATAAAGATTTTTTATTAAAAGAATATAACATTAGAAAAGCGCATGGTTTTAAAGTAGCATGGTTGGATTCCAAAAGTTTAAATATTTTAGGGCTAAAGGCCTATGCAGCTATTGAGTCTTCCTCTGGAGCCGTTATGGATGCTTATAAATTTGCACAAGATCTTTTGGCATTTTCTTCAGAAAAAGGGTTGCAGGTTTTTGATCGTACTAGTGCCGACCATATCGAGTTCAATAAAGAGAATATCAAAGTTACGACCAATCATGGCACTGTTATTCATGCTAAGCATATTATTAATTGTACGGGATATGAAAGTACCGAACGGCTAAAAGAAACTGTTGTAGACTTAAAAAGCACGTATGCCTTGGCATCCGAAGCTTTTGCGGAATTACCAAAACCCTTTAAAAACCACATTTACTGGAACACGTCCTCTCCATACCATTATTTTAGATCTACAGCAGATGGACGGATTATTATGGGAGGTGGTGATGAAGATTTTAAAAATGCCAAAAAAAGAGATGCTTTGCTTCCTAAAAAAGAAAAGCAACTTGTTAAAGCATTTGCATCATACTTTCCAGACATTCCTTTTCATTTGGATTATTCTTGGGCAGGTACTTTTGGCGAAACCAAGGACGGCTTACCCTATATGGGCCGTCCCGATTTGGATAAAAACGAACATTATATTTTAGGATTCGGAGGTAACGGTATTACCTACAGTGTTATGGGAATGGATGCTATTGCAAGTAGTCTAGAGAATAAACCACATCCTTATTTAGAGTATTATAAATTTAAAAGATAGTAACTGTTTGCATTATAAACACCTATAATCATGATAATATGGCACTAGTGGATACCATTGGAGTTTTAGCCGGTATATTTACAACTGTAGCGGTATTGCCCCAAATTATTAAGGCTTTAAAAACTAAAAAAGTAGCAGATGTTAGTCCGTTTATGTTTTTAATTTTGTGTTTGGGTGTGGGGCTTTGGACGGTTTATGGTGTTCTTAAAAAGGATTGGCCTATTATTATCACGAATGGTATATCCTTTATTTTTAATGGGGTAATGCTTTATATATGCATAACATCTCAACATAATCAGGAAAAGTAATTTCAAAATACTGTAAAAAGCTTAACCGATAAAAAATACATTACTTAATGATTATTAAAGTAGCGAGTACTGTTGTTAAATTGTTTTTTATATATTTAAAAGCTATCGCGCTTACTTTGCTTCTAAGCGCTTATTTTTATTGCATATCCTTTTGGTGTATGTTTTGCTTATAACGTAATTAATTAGGCTTTACAAAACATTCGTTTGTTCTGAGTTGAATAAACACTTAGATTCCTATCGATTTGTGTAGGATAATATGGTTAAAAAGAATAAGTTTGATGTGAATATAAAATATAGACGCAATTGAGGTATAGGCGCAATTGGTTGCGTTTATAGAAGTGTTGGCATTAATATCAATCAAACTGATAACTTATAACAAATATGATTCAATCACCAAGAGGAATGACGATAATGGAAGCATATGAATTACATCGTAAAAATATGCTTTTAGTAAATAGAAGGTACCAAAGAAAATTAGTTTGGACAATAAGCGAAAAACAAAAACTAATTGATTCAATACTCTCTAAATATCCAGTGCCATTAATTTTATTAGCTTCAATTGAAGATGGTAAATTTGAGATAATAGATGGAATGCAACGGCTTAATGCTTTTTTTGGTTTCATCGAAAATCAATTTCCAATAATTAGGAATGACAAAGAAGTGTTTTTTAATGTAAAAGACTACACATTTGCTCAATCACAAGCCGATAAATTAGTTTTCAAGAGTAATACTACGGGAGAATTTATTACGCAAGATGAAGTTTCATCATTTATTTCTTACCCCTTTCCTGCAACAATTTTTAAATCCAATAGTTATGAAGATATTAATGAGACATTTCGCCGCATTAATGCAAGTGGTAGGCATTTATCTCCGCAGGAAGTTCGGCAAGCTGGTAATACCACGAAATTCTCATCTTTAGTTAGGACTTTAGCCTCTGAAATACGAGGAGATGCATCGAAAGATATTTTACTGTTATCAGAAATGCCAGAAATTAGTATTGATTCCAAACAATCTTCAGTTGGCTATGGTATTTCAGCTGAAAATACATTTTGGTGCAAACACGGAGTTTTAAGAGTTTCTGACCTTCGAGAGAGCGAGGATGAACAATTTATTGCAGACCTACTATTATCAATTTTACTTGGAACTCCATTTCCTGCAAACAAGAAAGAATTTGACAATTATTACGGAATTGGCGAAAAAGATAAATCTAATGAAATTGAACTAAAATTAAATGCAATCGGATTTGACAATATCAGTAAAGATATTAAGTTGGTAATTTCAGAATTGTTAAATTTTGCCGACCATCAAATTGGAGGTGCTCGACTTAAAAATTTACTTAACCCCTCGGCTGGTAGTAATCCTGTTAAGGAAGCCTTTTATACGCTTTTTATGTCTTTTTATGATTTAATGATTAATCAAAATATGAATCCCTTTGATTACCCTAACATTAAAAAAGCAATAGACAATTTGCACAAAAAACTGCCAAAAGGCAAAGGTAATTATACATCAAGTTCTGGAAGGCAAGAGAATATAAAAATTTGTAAGGCATTAATTATAGATTATTTCAAAAAATCTGCAACAACCTTTCGTAGCGCTTCGACTTATACCGTGGATTTTCAAGTCTACTTAATGCGTTCAAAAGTTGAAAGTGCTGTATATGACTTTAAACAAGGACTTTATTCTCTGAATCCTAAAGGAAGGAAATTCGAAGAATCAGTATTTGAAAACAAAATTCTAAAAAATATTGCAGCCCTTGCAAATTTAGGTAAGGAAAAAACAGGCTATTTATTTATTGGAGTCACAGATGAAGAATCTGATACGTTGCAAGTAGAAAAACTGGATGGATTAAAGAATGTTCCGAGATACAATGGTTTTGGAGTAGTTGGATTAGAAAGAGAGGCAAAATTAAAAGGAGTAAGTTTAGATGATTATATAACATTTATAACAAAGAAAATTTCAGATAGCACGCTGCCTAATGATTTGAAAACGCGAATATCCAAGTCAATTACGCCTATAACTTATCACGGAATGACGATTTTAATGATAGAGGTTAGAGCTAGTTCTGAACCAGTTTACTATAATGATAATTTATATCATCGAGACGGAGCAAATTGCATAGAAGTCAAAGGAGCAAAACAAGCCGAAATATTCAAACTATTCCAGTAAATACTAATGCCAATAACGTGTATAATTAATTGCTTTGGCATGTGCTTATTTGGAAAATTCCTTCGGAATTTTCTCGCGTTCGTTTTTGTTTAGTAAATTAGTTGCTTAAAACACGCAACAAACCATATACAACAACGTTAGCGGAAACCACAGAAAAAATCGTAGAAAATGACAACTTCAGAATTAGAATTGAAAAATAAAATCATAACCGAATTAGAAATTGCTGAAAAAATTTTTAATGACGTTAGAGATGAAATGTTTGAAAAATCTGTGGTCTTTTCAAGAATTGATGAAAGTGTAAAACCATCAAAAATTCCAGGTTTCAAACTTATTAAAAAAGGAATTGGAGAAGTTGGAGAATTTATTGCTTTTGTTGTCGACATAAGAGATTCAACAAAACATTTGACCGAAAGCATAAGTGCAAAAACTGCTAAAGTTTCGCAATTAGAAAGAGTGTATTATGAAACTACTGCTTTAAACACTTGTGGTATTGAAATAATTAACAAATATAATGGTGGAATTACAGAATTTCTAGGTGATGGTTTTTTAGCACTTTTCAGAGCCGAGAAAAACATAGATGTTCATAAAGCGCATAATGCAGCAAAAGATTTATTAAAATATATTGAATTAATCATTAATCCAATATTGAATGAAAGATATAATTTACCAGCATTAAAAATTGGAATTGGTTTAGCTTACAGTAAAACTATTGTAACTTTAATTGGTAACAATGATGATTTACATCCAAAAGCAATTGGAGAATGCGTATATAGAGCTACAAAATTATCAAATGGATATAATGAAATTCGTTTAGATGAAAGATTAAAAATGTTTTGGCCAAAAAGTGATGATGGCAAGCTAAAATTTAACGAAATAACTTTAAGAGATTTGCACTTTAAAGGATATAAAATCGGATAACTATGGAAAATGAAAACAAATTACTTTCAATCCAATTTCTAATTTCTGAATGTCAAGAAACAATAAAATATATTGAAACTAAAGCGACAATTTCTATAACAGTTATTGCAGGTTTTATTGTAGCTATTTTTGAAAAAATAGACATAATAATTACAAATTTTAATAAGTATGATACAACAACAATTATATTATTATCAATACTTGGTATATTAATAATAATTTCAGTATCTGTCTTAGTTTCAATAATAAATCCAATTCAAAATCCTTCAAAATCAATTCAAGAAGTTGATGAAGAAGTTGAAATGATAAAAATTTATTTCCCTAAAAACAAATATGGAAACAAAATACTTTCAATATTTAAAATAAACAATGAAAAAGATAGTCTAAATTATTCATTTTCGAAATTTATTAAAACTCTAAAATCAGATGAAAAAACAATTATTAACTCATTTTCATTTGAACTTTTTAAGCTATCTTTTATAAGAAACATTAAAAAAGACAGATTAGCATTTTTAATTAAAATTATTATTGTCACAAGTATTATTTTTTTTGCAACATATACTAAATTGACAAAGAGCAATGAAATTATTAAACAACAAAATGAAAATGTAAAAGTGGCTATCCGCTAACAGCCGTTTGGCAAGATTGCGAATTTTGTGGTTTATTCACGTTTACGTCTCGCAAGAAATTTTATCTTTAACAGAAAATATACGGTTACGATGTTCGCAACCTCGCCAAGCGACCTAACGTTGTACCCAATTTATGAAAACCGTAATTCACATAATAATTTTGACATTTATAACAGCTTCTTGCCAACCTCAAGAACTGAATGTGAATATCAAAAATGTTGAAATTAATATTCCTGGAAGTCCAGGACCTTGGCTGAAATACAACGATAATTTTTATTGTTACTTTAAAACTGACAATGACAAATTTAGTTCAGGTTCTAATCATCAATTTTACATTCTCGATAAAGACGGTAAAATAAAATCTCAAATTGATGTTCCAAAAAAACTTCAAACCTTTTATTACGATTTGTACATCAAGAACGATACAATATTTACAACGGAATATTATGACCACAACTCTTTTTATCTTGACCAAACAAATAACACTTGGATAGAAACAAAAAAAGGAATTGATTTATATTACGATGATAAAGACTATTCTGTTTATTCTCTCGATTTTGGAGAATGGGGTGGCGTAACTTGGTTCAAAGACAAACAAACGGGTAAACAATATGAAATTGGCGCAACATCGCCAGTAATCAATAAGTTAAATAACCATTATTATCTAACAACAGGTATATCCGTTTTGAAAATTAAAGACCCAACAGAGTTGGATGAAAGTAAGGAGCCCTACGATTATAAAAAAGCTGTTGCTGACCTTGAAAATAGTTATCGAAGAGAAGGGAATTATTCTACAAATGGAGCGGAAGTAATATTTGAATACAAAGATAATGACTATTTCAACCCAACTTTCTCAATAGCAACATCATTCATTTCAAACGAGAAACTCTACCATTTGTACAAAGACAGTATTTCAACCAAAATTGGAACAATAGAAAACAAAACGTTAGTTCCATTTTACGAATTTAAATATATAATCAGACCTTTTCAATGGAATTACGATACAAGAAACCCAATTCAAAATAACAACTTTCAATCTGTTCAATTCCGAACAGACAAGGATTCTGTTTACGGAATTATAGAAATTAACAAAAATGATTTTAAAGTCACCCAATTCAACAATATTTATAAAGAACCAGTATTTGGCGAAAATGAAATGAATGAATGGGTTGAAAATACTTTTGATAATTATTATTCAAATTTTAGCTCATTGACTTTAAACCAAATAGACAAAGTTGAGCAAGAGATAAATGCAACGGATATTACCCAAAAACATAAAATTTCAACTTATCGACTTGATGGTCGAGATGTTAATACGCCAAGAATTTATAGAAAAATTGAGAGTAAAGAATTAAGGCTATTAACAATATATTACTATTCAAAAGACGAAAAGAAAATAGAGTTAGTGAAATTTGAATGGGGAAAAAACAGAAACAAAAATCAAAGTATTAAAGATGTTGTTGCTTCAATGAACAATAGCGAAATGGAAGAAACACTTTACAAACAAAAATTTGATTGGATTTCAGATTACCTCAAAGGCAAATTAGGAGAACCTAACGACTTGCAAACGGACAAAAATAGTACTGAACAAAAATGGAAAAAAAATAACAAAATTATTGTTTTAGAATATAGCAAAAGAGATGTCGAACTAACAATTTACAGCGAATCACAACTATCCGAAAGTTTAAGTTTTAAAGAAGCTTGAGAATCCCTTATTTTTGGTTTGCAGACTAAAAATAATTTTCATGGGACTCTACAAGCGCACTA
>NZ_JBHMFC010000023.1:0-40585 GCF_042427585.1 Mariniflexile ostreae
ATTTCTAACTTCTGTTCTAATGTCCATTTCCTGTATTTCATATCTCAAATATATGGGTTTTCAAATTTAAAATATCACTCCGAACTATTAAGGGGCTAAACTATAGCTTATGTTAAAGATCTACGTTCACCCTGAATATGATAAGTACTTGGATTCCTACCGGTTTATGTAGGATAATATGATAAAAAAGAATAAGTTTGATGTGAATAAAATGAATATTAGATGCAACTCTTTGCGTTTATAAAATGGTATGTAAAATTAAACAGCCTGCCTATGCATGGAAAACAAGATGAATAAATCTATTCTTATGGATATCTCGTAATGAATTTTCAGAATGTTTTCAGCACTTCATTCTAAAAATCAAAAAAAACTTCAATATTTAAAATTTCAAATATGAAAAGAACATATTTAATAATTACAACAATTATCACATTGTTCTTTCTTGGTTGTGAAACAGACAATCTCAAAGACGAAATGGCAACTGATAAGGAAAACCAATTTGTATTAAATGAAACCGAAATGCTAAAAGTTGCTGGTGAAGTTCAATTTGGAAGTAAAACTAATCTAAAATCTGCTGCACACAATTCTAATACCAAATCTACAACAGTTTCGCAAAAACTATACGATTATAAAATTATTAATGAAAGTGGCAGGCCTTGTTATTATATTATTAATTATGAGGGAGGAGGTTTTATTATTTTAGCTGCCGATAAAAGAAGTGAGCCTTTGCTCGCATATTCTTATGAATCCTCTTTTCCTTTGAACGAAAAAGAAATACCTGATGGATTACTGGAATGGAAAGAAAACACTATAAAGGAAATTAAAGAATTAAGAAACCAAAAAAGGGTTAATGATTATGTCATGGAACGATGGAATAAAGCCATGAAAGATGGATGGCCAAGTATAATACCAACACCTGGAGACCCACCAAATGAACTGGAGAAGAAGTGCTAGAAAACCCTAATGATCCTGCATGTAATATCCAGACTTATAGTGTTGCTCCATTAATGACTACATTTTGGCATCAAGGTTTTGGGTTTAATAATAATGCACCCTACAAAAGTTGTTCAAATTTAAGCAACGGTAGGGCGTATGCAGGGTGTGTTGCAATTGCAGGTGCACAAGTAATTAATTATTTAGAATATCCTACAACCTATGATTATAACCTAATGTATAATACAACGGGGTCTTCTGAAGCATCTCGTTTAATTAGAGATATTGGAGATGCTGTTGATATGGATTACGGGTGTAGTAGTTCTGGAGCAAATACCGAAGTTTTGGTAGACGCTTTTAAAAACAACTTTTCTTATTCCTCAGCTAATTATGGTAGTTTTAACCCTACTACTCTTAAAAATGAGCTGAATTGGGGCTACCCGGTAATATTACGAGGGGAATCTTCTAATGCTGGACATGCATGGGTTTGTGACGGGTATGATTACTATGTTAACCCATGTGGAGCTAATTTGCTTTGGCTACATATGAATTGGGGCTGGGGTACAGGTTCTTATAATGGTAGTTATCAAGTAGGCAACTACCGAGGGTATGATAATAATAATGAAATGATTTACGGAATCCGAAAACAATAGAGCTATGAGAATTATAATATATTTATTAATTGCATTTTTATTTATGAACTGTGACGAAGAAAAAATTAGTGGTTTCCCAGGTCCTAAAGGTGTCCACTTAGTATTAATTAATAAGAATGGTGAAAACTTACTAAACTCTGGAACAGAAAATAAAATTAATTTTGAGAAAGTTAAAAACTTATATTTAATTGATGGAGAATATGTTGAGCAATATGAAGGGCATCTTGATTCGCCTAAAAAATGTAAAATTTATGACTCTCAGCAAGATATTGGAAATCTTTTTGGTATTGGATTAAGTGAATATTTTAATGCTGAAGGTTTATCTACAACAATAATAGATTGGGGTAATGGGGATAAAGATACAATTCAGGCAGATATAAACCCTGACACCAAACTTCCATATACTGAATTTTGGTATAACGGGGTTTCCATGAAAAACCTTACTATAAAAATTTTAAGTGACGGAGATGATTATCATTATGAAATTCAGAAAGATTATTAGTATAGGTAAATAACTGTACACAATAACTAAGTATTCAACTCGCCGATAGGCTAGCGCTGAATATGGTGCTGACGCATCCGGTTGATTTGCCACGCTATGGGTAAAACGATGGATGGGGAGAAGGATAATTGGGGGTCGTACTATTTTTTACTTATTGATTAAGTGTCTTATTTGCTCCATTTCAAACCACTATTTATCGTAACATGAAACATTACTAATAAAACAGCATGTGTGTTAATATCGCCGGGGCGATACTACAGATATACATTCGTTATACCCGATTAAAAAATCCGTTTAAATCCATAATTTGGGTTAAATGATTGTATCTTTGATAATATCATATGATAGTATCACGCATGGAGCCGCCTTACGAAATAACAACTGCAATTTTAAAATTAATAAGTTCAATCTCGGAAAAAATAGGAGAAGTAAATGCAAATTTACTAAACAAACCTTCACCTAAGTTGAGAAAACAGAATAGAATTAAAACGATTCATTCTTCTTTAAAAATAGAAGGAAACACACTTACCGAAGAGCAAATTACAGCTCTTTTAGAAAACAAAAGAGTTATTGGACCCAAAAAAGATGTTGTTGAAGTTTTAAATGCAATTAAAGTTTATGAAAATTTAGATGAATACAAGCCTTCTAAGGAAAAGTCCTTTTTAAAAGCCCATAAACACCTAATGGAGGGACTAATAGAAACTTCTGGAAAATATAGAAATCAAAGTGTCGGAATTGTAAAAGGTTCAAAAGTCGAGCATTTAGCACCACCTTTTAAAAATGTTCCGTATTTGATGAAAGCCCTTTTTCAATACTTGCAAAAGTCAGACGAAATTGAATTAATTAAGAGTTGCGTTTTCCATTACGAAATGGAATTTATACATCCATTTTTGGATGGAAATGGTAGAATGGGAAGATTATGGCAAACTCTAATTTTAATGGAAAAATATCCAATATTTGAGTTTTTACCTTTTGAAACTTTAATTAGTAAAGGACAAGAAGACTATTACAAGGCTCTGGCAGAAAGTGATAAATCTGGAAAGTCTACAAAATTTATTGAATATATGTTAAGCGTCATTGATGTTTCTATGCGTGAGTTGTTGAATTACAATAATCGAACATTAAATGAAAAAGACAGGTTAGAATATTTTGTTTCTTTAAATGTTACTGAATTTACGAGAAAAGATTATATGAATATTTTTAAAGATATTTCTTCAGCAACAGCAAGTAGGGATTTGAAAAAAGGTGCTGAATTAAGATTGTTTCAGAAAATAGGAGAAAAAAATAAAACAATTTATCGTTTAAAATAACTGGAAACAATAACTAAGGGTTCAACTCGCCAATATCCCAGAACTGAATAGTGTGCTGACTTGTTGAAATGTGGCATTTAAAGAAACGAAACGAATGTCTCATCCTTTGTCTATATTAATTTAACACAAGTAAAACTTGGTTTTAGCAGGTTGTTGGAAACAGCATTACAGCACCATTAAATTACAACCTCGAATATCGGAATTATCAAAACGACCAATAATTTCGAAGCTGTGATCGGCATACACACGTCCTAAATCTTGCGTGGCAATAAACGAACAGGAATTAACGTTAGCTAAATCGATTACATTAATACCACCAGCTTTGCCTGTGCTTTGTAAGCTTAGGGCATCTTCTGTATCTCGGGTTAAAACCCGCATCCAATTGGGGCATTTAAAAATGCCGTTGCCGTTAGAGTAAGCTTGGCTTAATAGTTCGGTCATGCCATATTCGCTATGGATAGCATTTAGGCCAAAGCCTTTTTTTAAGATGTGGTGAAGCTCCTCTCGAATCAATTCTTTTCTTCTGCCTTTCATACCGCCTGTTTCCATAATTATGGTATGTTTTAATTGAAACTGATGGCTTTCAATTAAGTCAAGTAAAGCAAAAGACACGCCAATAAGCAGTATTTTTTTGCCTTGAGCATCCAAACGGATCAAAGTATCTTTCAGTTCAGATAAATTATCAAGATAAAAACCACTTTTGGGATGGTGAGACATAGCAATCATATCATTCACCATATATATTAAAGAAGAGCCGTCACGATCTAAGTAAGAGGGTAATAACGCTAAAACCACGTAATCTTTTAAATTACCATAAAAACCTTGGAAGCCTTTTGTAAAACTCTCTTTGTAAATGTTTAAATCGGTTACGGCATGTTTGCTAACGGCGCTGCCCGTAGTGCCCGAACTTGTAAAAACGGTTTCGATAGGCGCAGGGCTGCTAAGAACCTCATGGGTTTTAAAAAACTGAATGGGTAAAAACGGAATATCGTTTACGGTCTTTACATCACTAGGGTGCTTGTATAGCAAGTCGCAAAACGAACGGTACACTTTATTGTTTTTAAATTGAAATTTAAAAAGGTTTAAAGCCGTTTTTTCAAAAGCTTGATCTGTTTTAATATTAAAAATGTCGCTAGTTTGTATCATAAGATTTAAAGCTGTAAAAGTAAAGAAATCATTTGAAATTTCTTTAAGGGATACCTAGTAGAATTTAGTACAGATTTTTATCAAAATAGTACATTATTAAGAATGAATACAATCGATTGTATTGTTCTTTTTTATATATTTGTAAATCATGCATGGGTGTGGCGTAGCTTGAGTAAACATAATAACGGTTTGTTCTAGGGTTTTGTTCGAAAATGCTTAGATTTAGCAGATTAAATTTGAATTTATACCGCATTTTAATCGCATCATGGTTTTGAGGGATGTTTAACGTTGAAAAATTAATTTAATATATAATGAAGTATAACCTTATTTTCTTAAGCCTTCTCTTACTGGCATGTCTCTCGTGCAAAGAAGAAGGAGGGACCAAAGTGCTGTATTTGGCACACACCTTACCGCAAACACACCCTGTACATAAAGGGATTTTAGAATTTCAAACTGCTCTGGAAAAAAAATCTGGAAGCAAATTGGTTGTCAAAATCTTTCCTGATGGTATGTTGGGCTCAGAGCGGGAGGTTTTAGAGTTGTTACAAATTGGAAGTGTTGCCATAACTAAAGTAAGTGCCGCCACATTATCCAACTTTGTCCCTGAATACCATGCCTTGGGAATTCCTTATTTATTTAGAAGTAAAGAACATCAATTTGATGTATTGGAAGGGCCTATTGGTAAATCTATATTAGAAAAGGGTGAGAAATTTTGGTTACGAGGCCTATGCTATTACGATGCTGGTAGCCGAAGCTTTTATACTTCAAAAAAAGCCATTAGAACTCCAGACGATTTAAAAGGCCTTAAAATACGGGTTATGAACAACCAGATGTCCATTAATATGGTAAATGCTATGGGGGGCTCTGCTACGCCTATGGCTTATGGTGAGCTTTATACAGCCATTCAGCAAGGTGTGGTAGATGGAGCAGAGAACAATCCGCCATCTTTTGTGTCTTCAAACCATCATGAAGTTGCTAAATATTATACCATGGATCAGCACTCCTCTATCCCCGATGTTTTGATTATAGGAACTAAATTTTGGGAAGGTTTATCTCAAGAAGAACGTGTATGGGTACAGGAGGCCGCAGATGAATCCTCTCAAGCGGAAAAGGTTTTCTGGAATGAATCTGTAGAAGAATCTATGAAAATTGCTGAAGATTTTGGTGTAGAAATCATTATTCCCGAAAAATCATTATTTGCAGAAAAAACGCAATCCGTTTTAGAAGGGTTTTTAAAAGAATACCCTGAAATGACCGAATTAGTAAACAAAATTAAAGCCGAGTAATTATGAAAACAGCAGATATTATTTTTAATAAAGTAAACCGCTTCTTAGAGGTTTTCTTAGTGCTTATTTTCGGGCTTTTGGTGCTTGATGTTTTATGGCAGGTTTTTTCAAGATATATTTTAAACACATCTTTTTCTTGGACCGAAGAATTGGCACGTTTTTCTTTAATTTGGCTTTCTATCTTAGGAGCCGCTTATTTAAATGGAAGAAGAGAACATCTTTCCATGGATTTCTTATATGGTAAGTTTTCTGACGCTAACAAAAAAAGAGTTTCTATTCTTATAGAGGTTTTGGTCTTTTTATTTGCATTGATTGTGATGTTTATTGGTGGGGCTAATTTGGTTTACACGACACTTCATTTAGAGCAACTTTCCGGAACTTTAAGAATACCGTTGGGCTATGTTTATGCTATCATGCCTTTTAGCGGATTTCTCATTATGTGCTTTTCAGTATATCACATATCAAAAATTTCAAAAAACCAAATAAACGTTTTATCATGAGCATTGAAGTTATTAGTATTATAGTATTGTTTGTTAGTTTTTTTGTCCTGCTCTTGATAAAGGTGCCCGTGGCATATTCCATTGGGATCTCCACAACACTTAGTTTGTTATTAAATATTGACAATCTTCCAGGACTTACCACTATCGCACAGCGTATGACCACGGGAATAGACAGTTTTGCGCTCTTGGCCATTCCGTTTTTTGTTTTGGCCGGTGAAATCATGAAGCGTGGTGGAATTGCAAACCGACTAATAAATTTCGCGAAATCTTTAGTAGCTAGTTTGCCTGGGGGGCTAGCGTATGTAAACGTATTGGCATCTATGCTTTTTGGAGCTATTTCGGGCTCGGCTATTGCTGCGGCATCTGCCATTGGAAGCATCATGACCGATAGAATGGAGGAGGAGGGTTACCCTAGAGAGTTTAGTGCTTCGGTAAATATCACCTCTTCTACTACGGGCTTATTGATTCCCCCGAGTAATATTTTAATTGTTTATGCCTTAGCGAGTGGTGGATCTGCTTCTGTTGCAGCCTTATTTATTGCAGGCTATTTGCCAGGGATTTTACTGGGCGTCGCTATTATGGGGTATATCGCTTATGTAGCCATTAAAAGGAAGTTTGCTAAAGGCACACGTGCACCAGTATCGGAGATATTATCTCATTTTGGAAATTCATTTTTTAGCTTATTGTTGCTTTTTGTTGTGGTAGGCGGTATTGTTGCAGGTATCTTTACAGCTACTGAAGCATCGGCCATTGCTGTGTTATATGCCGCGGTATTGGCTTTAATTTATGGTGATATAAAAGTGAAGGATTTTCCAGATATTTTACTGTCAAGTGCTAGAACCACGGGAGTAGTTATGTTTTTAATATGTACCTCTATGGCCATGTCTTGGTTGTTTTCTTTTGAAGGTATACCAGAACTTATCACAGGATTCTTATTGGAACAGTTTAGTAATAAATTTGTTATTTTTCTGGTTATTAATATTATTTTGTTGATTGTAGGAACCTTTATGGATATTACGCCAGCTGTTTTAATATTTACACCTATATTCTTGCCTGTAGTGGTAGCCTTGGGTATGGACCCTGTTCATTTTGGAATTATATTAGTATTAAACTTATGTGTTGGTCTCTGTACGCCGCCGGTTGGAACGATTCTCTTCGTAGGAAGTGGTGTGGCCAATGTCTCCGTAACGAAAGTTATAAAGCCCTTGTTGCCCTTTTTGTTAATTATGATTATCGTTTTGATGATTATTAGTTATGTTCCACAAATCACTATGTTCTTACCAGAATTATTTGGTTTATAAAAATTGAGGCCTCTATAACAGAGCATTAGATAAAAAAATGATATTGCATTAAAATTTGCAATATCATTTTTTTTATTATATTTGTTAAGCAGAACAGTACAGAATAGAATGCTAAATAATGAAAACACCGCTTCATTTTGATATAAACCACGAAAGTGATATTCCAAAGTATCAACAATTAGTTAATGGTATAAATGATGCCATTGCCAATAATGAGCTTTCCATAGGCGATCCGTTACCTTCTGTAAACCATATTCGAAAAACATCTAAGCTTTCCAGAGATACCGTTTTTAAAGCGTACTCTATATTAAAAGACCACGAGGTTGTGGATTCGGTTCCTAATAAAGGCTATTACGTTGCTAGTAAGATTAGTCGGGTACTTTTGGTTCTAGATACTTTTAAGGCCTATAAAGAGGTGCTGTACCATGCCTTTATCGATAATTTGCCTAAAAATATCATCACAGATGTGCAATTTCATCATTATAATATAGAGAACTTTAAAACCATCTTAAATAACAGTAAGGGAAAATATTTTAAATATGTGGTCATGAATTTTGATCACCAAGATGTTCCGTCCGTGATTTCTGAAATTGATGATGATAAGCTGTTATTAATTGATTGGAACGTTCATTCGGGAAATAAAAACAACTTTGTTTGTCAAGATTTTGGCGAGTCTGTTTATCAGGTCTTGTCGGATGCTAAGGCCCTGTTTAAAAAATATAAAGCATTTTATTTTTTATATCCCACATTTACCAATCACCCTAAGGAAACGCTTCATGCTTTTAAGAAGTTTTGTAAAAAGTACCATTTAGAATTTAAAATCATTACCGATATGAGCGATTTTAAAGTCGAAAAAAACATAGCCTATTTTAGTGTAAGCGATAGGGTTTTAGGTCAGTTTTTAGAACAATGTAGAGCTTTAGATTTTGAACCGGGTGTAGATGTTGGTTTTCTGTCTTACAACGAAACACCTATGAAACAGTTTATTTATAAAGGTATATCTGTTATTTCAACAGATTTTAAAGCTTTAGGCACTAAAGCTGCGGCGTTCATTACTAACGATAAGCCTGTGCAGAGCTATATTCCAACGGAGTTAATATTAAGAAATTCATTATAAGTATGTATTATTTAGGATTAGATATTGGCAGTTCTTCCATTAAAGCAGCATTGGTGGAAATTGCTACAGGTAAAAGTTTAGGGGTTGTTCAAGAACCTAAGGAAGAAATGGGCATGTTTGCAGAGAAAAACGGCTGGGCAGAACAAAAGCTCGAAGACTGGTGGCAGCATATCTGTAATGCGATTGCAAGTTTAAAAAAACAATATCGTGTAAGCAGAACCGATATAAAAGGAATTGGAATATCTTACCAAATGCACGGTTTGGTCTTGGTAGATAAGGCTGGAAAACCACTGCGAAAAAGCATTATATGGTGCGATAGTAGAGCTGTAGATATTGGTCACCAAGCATTTAACGAATTGGGAGAGGAGGTTTGCAGTTCGCAATTGCTAAATTCACCAGCAAATTTTACAGCTTCAAAATTAAAATGGGTAAAAGAGAATGAGCCTGATATCTATAAAAATATCCACAAGTTTATGCTTCCTGGCGATTATGTGGCTTATAGGTTTTCAAATACAATAAATACGACTATTTCTGGGTTGTCTGAAGGCATTTTTTGGAACTTTAAATCCGACCAAGTGGCCGATGTGCTTTTGGAATATTATGGTATCGATAAAGCTTTGGTACCCGACATTGTGGATACGTTTGGAATACAGTCTATAGTAGATGCAAAAGGAGAGCAAGAAAGTGGTATTGCCGCAGGAACCCCTATTTATTATCGCGCTGGCGACCAACCGAACAACGCGCTTTCGCTTAACGTGTTTAACCCTGGGGAAGTTGCTGCTACAGGAGGAACATCTGGTGTGGTATATGCCGTAACCGATAACCTTTCGGGAAAGGAGAGTACACGCGTAAATAATTTTGCGCACGTTAATTACACAAAGTCAAACCCTAGAATAGGTAAACTGTTAAACATTAATGGTGCAGGTATACAATATCGCTGGTTATTAAACAATCTGGCGGTAAGCTCGTACGAGGACATGAATAACCTGGCCTCGGAAATACCGGTAGGCTCAGATGGTGTTTGTATGCTGCCTTTTGGAAACGGAGCAGAACGCATGCTTAATAATAAGGATATAGGAACCCGGTTGGTTAATGTTAATTTGAACAATCATGGCAAAGGCCATTTGTGCAGAGCAGCTTTAGAAGGGATTGCTTTTTCATTTTTATATGGCATGGAAATATTGAAATCTGATGGCATAAAGCCAAAGGTGATCCGTGCTGGTAACGATAACTTGTTTCGTTCGGAAATTTTCGCAAATACTGTGGCGACCCTAATCGAACAGGAAATAGAAATTTATAATACTACGGGCGCCATAGGAGCGGCGCGTGCGGCGCATTTACATAAAGGTGATTTTAAAGGTTTTGGAAAAAGCATCATGAATAATGATCACGTGATGACCTTTATGCCCTTTAAAGATAAAGAACCGTATTTGAAGGCTTATAACAATTGGAAAAAAGAATTAGAACTCGTATTACATAAAAATAACAATAAAAAATAAAAATCATGGCAATTTTAGGAGACAAAGAGTATTTTAAAGGTATCGGAGATATCAAATTTGAGGGAAAGGAATCTGATAACCCTTTGGCGTTTAAATATTACAATCCAGATCAAGTGGTGGCCGGAAAAACCATGAGAGATCATTTCAAGTTCTCGATAGCGTACTGGCATACCTTCTGTGGTCAAGGAGGTGATCCTTTTGGTCCTGGTACCCAGAACTTTGCTTGGGATACGGCCACAGATGCGATTCAGGCTGCAAAAGATAAGGCAGATGCCGCATTTGAGTTTATTACCAAGATGGGCTTTGGGTATTACTGTTTTCACGATGTGGATTTAGTAAGGGAAGGGGCTTCTTTTGGCGAGCTGGAAAGCAGATTGGCAACGATTACCGAGTACTTAAAAGAGAAGCAAGCGGCCTCGAACGTAAAATTATTATGGGGTACAGCGAATTGTTTTTCAAATCCAAGATATATGAACGGTGCTGCTACCAATCCAGATTTTAATGTGGTAGCAAGAGCAGGTGGGCAGATTAAACTGGCCTTAGATGCCACCATAGCTTTAAATGGAGAAAACTATGTGTTTTGGGGCGGCCGTGAAGGATATATGAGCCTACTAAATACCGATATGGGTAGAGAATTGGACCATATGGGGCAGTTTTTAAGAATGGCTAGAGACTATGCCCGTGCACAAGGCTTTAAAGGGAATTTCTTTATTGAACCGAAACCGATGGAGCCTATGAAACATCAATATGATTTTGATACAGCAACGGCTATCGGGTTTTTACGTGAGCAAGGATTGGACCAGGATTTTAAAATAAATATAGAAGTTAACCATGCTACCTTGGCACAACATACCTTTCAACATGAAATTGAAACAGCCGCTAAGGCAAACATGTTAGGGAGTTTAGATGCGAACAGGGGCGATTATCAAAATGGATGGGATACCGATCAGTTCCCGAACAATATCCAAGAAACCACCGAAGCCATGTTAGTATTCTTAAAAGCTGGTGGGCTGCAAGGCGGCGGTGTAAATTTTGATGCAAAAATCAGAAGAAACTCAACAGATATGGAGGATGTGTTCCATGCGCATATTGGAGGTGCCGATACGTTTGCAAGAGCTTTATTAACAGCAGATAAAATCATAACATCTTCATCTTATGATAAATTAAGAAAAGAACGTTATAGTTCATTTGATTCTGGTAAGGGAAAAGAATTTGAGAACGGCAAATTAAACTTGACCGATTTGTACAAAATAGCCCAAGAAAATGGGGAGCTTAAATTGCAAAGCGGTAAGCAAGAGCTGTTCGAGAACATTATTAACCAGTACATATAATGGATAATCACAATAAAGCACTAATATATGTCGTCACACTTGTGGCGACATTAGGAGGCCTGTTATTTGGATATGATACCGCTGTAATATCGGGTGCAGAAAAATCTATCCAGGCGTATTTAATAGACAGTCAAGGCTTAAGCTCCTTTTTACATGGTATTACAGTATCGTCTGCATTGGTGGGGTGTATAATAGGAGGTGCTTTGTCTGGTGTAATCTCTTCGGCGTATGGCCGTAGGATAGCGTTAATAATTGCAGGTGTTTTATTCTTGCTTTCTGCGTTAGGCTCTGGAAATCCTGAGTTTTTATTTTTTGAAAGAGGCACACCTTCTATGGGGTTATTGTGGACGTTTAATTTTTACCGCGTTGTAGGGGGTATTGGTGTGGGTCTTGCATCGGCAGTATGCCCCATGTATATTGGTGAAATTGCACCGGCAAATATTCGCGGCAGGCTTGTTTCTTTAAATCAATTTGCTATTATTTTCGGTATGCTGGTGGTTTACTTTGTAAACTGGGGTATTGCAGAAGGACAGACCATTGAGTGGATTAATGAAATAGGTTGGAGAAGAATGTTTTTATCGGAAGCAATTCCTGCATCTATATTTGTTCTATTAATGCTTTTTATGCCTGAAACCCCTAGGTATCTGGCCTTGAGGAATAAAGATGTAGAAGCCTTGTCCATTCTTACGCGCTTTAATGGTGTTGAAAAGGCAAAAGAAATTCTTGTTGATATAAAAAAATCGGTTGAGAAATCATCAAAAGGAAAGCTGTTTTCTTACGGTAAACTGGTTATTATTATTGGTATTTTACTTTCTGTGTTCCAACAATTCGTAGGTATTAACGTGGCGTTGTATTATGCTCCACGAATATTTGAAAGCATGGGAGCGGCCAAAAATGCGTCTATGGTACAAACCATTATAATGGGACTTGTAAATGTGGTGTTTACCATTATTGCAATTTTAACTGTCGATAAATGGGGAAGAAAACCATTATTAATAACAGGGTCTATAGGCATGGCTATCGGGATGATCGCTATTTCGGTGTTAGCGTTCCAAGATATTATAGGTATGGCTACGTTAGTGTTTATTGTTATTTATACGGCCTCTTTCATGATGAGTTGGGGTCCTATTTGCTGGGTGCTTATTTCAGAGATATTTCCAAATAAAATTAGAAGCCAGGCCATTGCTATTGCTGTTGCAGTACAGTGGGCAGCCAATTTCTTTATTTCATCTACCTATCCACCGTTAATGGAGTTTAGTAGCGGCGGAACGTATTTGTTTTATGGTGTAATGAGTATCCTTTCTGCAATTTTCGTTTGGAAGATGGTGCCAGAAACAAAAGGAAAAACTTTAGAAGAAATGGAAGCGCTTTGGGAGAATAAAAACGCATAGTTTTATTAGAAACTCCGCTTTTATAGTGTTTTTTTAATTATTAAAAACCCCCGATATAATTTTACATCGGGGGGTTTAATTTGTAGAAATCTATAGCGTTACTAAGCTACATTATCACTAATTTTCTAGATTCGCTGGTGTTGTTTTCTGTTACTTTTAAAATATAGACACCTGACTTTAATCCCGAAATACTTAATTCTTTACCCGAAATTGAGGTGGAGAAAACGTGTTTTCCGAGAACATTATAAATATCAACCTTTTTAACCCAGTTGTTTTTTGATGTGATGTAAATAAAGGCTTTACCGTCTTGTACAGGATTTGGATAAATGGAAAGCCCTTCTATTGTGCTGTTACCAGGCACACCATTCCCCTGATCTTGCGAAAACCCTTGAAAGGATATCGTAAATGTTAAAAGCAAAAGAAGAACTAAAAAGTATTTTTGTACCATAAGATAATTTTAATATCAGTAAAATTACTGATTTCATGTCAAATTACGTGCCATGCGATTGTTAAAGGTTTGTTAGTTTTGTCGAAAAGTTACCTTAGCGTCACCCCTACGTTACCATAGTGTTATTTGTTTGGATTTGCATATTTTCTATGTGTTAATAGTTTTATCTTTACTTCATCAAAAAAAAACAATGCCTTAGCATGAATAAAAAAGATATAAAAATACTTTTAGTAGATGATGAGCCGGATATTTTAGAGATTATAAGTTACAATTTATCCAATGAAGGCTATCAGGTTATTACCGCTGAAAACGGTTTGGAAGCTGTTAAAAAAGCGAAGCAAACTTTGCCCCATTTAATTATTTTAGATGTGATGATGCCTGAAATGGATGGTATTGAAGCTTGTGAGAATATTCGTAAAAATCCCGACCTAAAAGATACTATTATTACTTTTTTAACAGCAAGAGGAGAAGATTATTCGCAGCTTGCAGGATTTGATGCAGGTGCAGACGATTATATTACGAAGCCTATTAAACCCAAAGTGTTAATTGGAAAAGTGAAAGCGCTTTTACGTCGCTTTAAAGAGGATGATATTAGTAATACGGTTAAAATAGGGAATTTAATTATCGATAGGGACGAATACAAAATTATACTGGACGGTACCGAAATAGTCTTACCAAGAAAAGAGTTTGAACTATTGTCCTTATTAGCTTCAAAACCAGGGAAGGTGTTTAAGCGAGATGAAATTCTGGATAACGTGTGGGGTAATGAAGTTGTGGTTGGCGGCAGAACCATTGATGTTCATATACGTAAATTAAGAGAAAAGCTCGGAGACGATTCTTTTAAAACCATAAAAGGTGTAGGATATAAGTTTGTTGATTAATAATGCAGGCAAAATTTAAAAAATCATATCGTTTTGCGTTAAAAACATCTTTGTTTTTGTCATTTTTGATAACGCTTTTAATGAGTCTCTTCTTATACGTATTCTATACTTTTAATATATGGGTAGTGCTTGCTTTTGCTTTTAGTTGTTGTTTTTTTTCCTTTTTGGTCATTCAATTTAGAGCAGAACGCTTAATATACAGACGCGTTAAAAAAATATATGATGATTTAACACTTTTGGAGTCTGCTAGTTTACATAATGGTCCCATTACTACAGATATGAATACCTTAACGCAAGAAATAGATAAGTTTGCAAGGGATAAAAAACTAGAAATAGAAACTTTAAAAATACGTGAGCAATATCGGAAAGAGTTTTTTGGAAATGTTTCACATGAATTAAAAACCCCCTTGTTTACTGTGCAAGGCTATATTCTCACCTTGCTTGATGGGGCGATGGATAATGAGGCTTTAAGAGAGAAGTATTTAATAAGAGCTAGTAAGGGTGTAGAGCGGCTTACTTATATTGTGAAAGATTTGGATATGATTACCAAGTTAGAAGTTGGGGATTTAAGTCTTAAAATAGAGGTTTTTGATATTGTGGAGCTAATTAAAGGTGTATTTGATATGCTTGAAATGAAAGCGCACAAGAAAAAAATTTCATTAATCTTTGATACCAATTATTCCAAACCAATTTTTGTAAATGCCGATAAAGAACGTATCCAACAAGTTGTGGTTAATCTTATTGTTAACTCTATAAAATATGGACGTGAGCGTGGCACTACCGAAGTTAGTATCGAGAATCTAATAAAAAACAAGGTTATTGTACGGGTAACAGATAATGGAGAAGGGATTAATAAAGTGCACATTCCCCGTTTATTTGAGAGATTTTTTAGAGTAGACAAAAGTGGCTCTAGAAAGGAAGGGGGCTCTGGTTTAGGGCTCGCTATTGTAAAGCACATTATTGAAGCGCACGACGAAAAAATATATATTGAAAGTGATTTTAATGTAGGCAGTGAATTTTCGTTTACGCTAGAAAAGACGAAATAAGGATTTAAAATCTTGCTCGAAGTTAAAAGGGGGTAGCGCTTTAAAAGCATTTGCTTTTTCTAATTTATGAAGATCGAAATCATCTTGATGGCAACTGTAGGCTAAATTTAAGTCTTGAAGCCTTTTTGCTAGATATTCTTGTTCATATTGCCCTGGAGTTGGAATAAAAAAGGCTTTTTTATTTAATTTGGCTAAATCCATAATACTGGTATAGCCAGATCGGGAAATTACCAATGCGCTATTGTTAATGGTTTGTTCCAATAAAACAGAAGTCATATAATTGTAAATTATTAAATTCCCCAATGTTTCTATAGTTTGTTTTTTTTCCATGGTCCCTTTTACAAAAACAACCTGTTGGGGGTAGTTTTTAAATGCAGAAAAAAGTTTGGTTTCAAGCAATGTGCGTTGTGGTTCAGGACCTGAAAGCAGCACTAAAATCGGATTTGTTTTTTTTGAAGAGCTCGGTTTAAACCGACTTAAAGGCCCTATATATGTAGTAGGGATTATAAAGTTATATGTATGGCCTAACTTCCCACTTAAACTCGGTTCGTCTTTAACATCTGGAACCCAACATGCATCAAATTTTTTTATAATATTTTGATGAAGTTTGGTGCTAAACCATGTGGTGCTGCCACTTAAAACATTAAGTTGGTGCGTGATATACACGGAAGGCACTTTTTTACAGCGCACACCCAATCTGTTGTCTGAAATAACACCTATAATATCATGGTCCTTTACGATGTGTTTTATAGCCTTGTTTTCTGCGCGTATGGCTTTTAAAATCTTAGGGATGTTTTTTAATAGTTTTAGTTTAAAATGGCTGGCTTTTTTAGCGTATTGAATGCCGTAACTGGGAAGTTCGATAGCTAAAAGCTTAGGGAACTCTTTTTGTAAAAGCGTTAATGCTGCACCATCGCTGGCCAAAACAGGTTCGAATCCATGAGCCAATAACGCCTGGATTATGGGAATACAGCGTGTGGCATGTCCAAGCCCCCAATTTAGCGGTGCTACTAAAACTTTTTTTCTCATTTTTGATCCATATAGGGTGTTTCTTTCGGTAACTGTGGCAGTTTTATTTGTCTTTTTTGTCAAATTCAAAGATAAGCATATAAACGCTTGAGTATATTTCCTTAATTTTGCAGTATTCAATAACCGTACTAAGAAATAGCTATTAAGCCCGTGGGAAGCAAGAATAAACTCCGAAGATTTAAAGAAAACGAAACTTTTTCAAATGTGGTTCAGCCAACACGAGAAGCCCTTGTGGATCATCAATTCGAATTGAAAGGGCAATGGAACGCCTCTTTTTTTAAGAAAGAACAGCCCTTGGTTTTAGAGTTGGGCTGTGGAAAAGGGGAGTACTCCGTAGCATTGGCAAAAAAATATCCGAATAAAAATTTTATAGGTGTCGATATCAAAGGCGCTCGTTTTTGGCGAGGTGCAAAAACGGCTCTCGAAGAAAATATCCCTAATGTTGGGTTTCTCCGTACTCAAATTGAATTAATAGACCATGCTTTTGCAGCCCATGAAGTGGCTGAAATCTGGATTACCTTTCCGGATCCACAAATAAAATATAAACGGACCAAACACCGTATGACCAATGCCGCATTTTTAGAACGCTATAAAACTATTTTAAAACCAGACGGTGTAGTAAATCTAAAAACCGATAGCGAATTTATGCACGGATACACTTTAGGTTTATTGCACGGTGCTGGGCACGAGGTGCTATATGCCAATCACAATGTATATAAACAGGAGGGGAGTCCAGAAGAAGTAACTAGCATTCAAACATTTTACGAGTCGCAATATTTAGAACAAAACAAACCAATTACGTATATTCGGTTTAAAATAAAATAGCATTGGATATCACATTTATCTTTCTTTTAGGCTTGTTTTTTGCGTTTATTGGAGTGGCACCTCCCGGACTCTTAAACATGACTGCGGCTAAAATAAGCTTAAAAGAAGGGCATGTACGAGGGATTGTGTTTTCTATTGGGGTTTGTGTTATTGTGTTGGTACAAACATATTTGGCTTCTGTTTTTGCTGGGTACTTAAGTAAGCACCCCGAGGTTGTTGAGATTTTGCAACGTGTTGCCTTTGTTTTGTTTGTTTTAATCACCATTTATTTCTTGTTCATATCTAAAACAAAGCCACGCCAAGAGTTGAAACCTAAAATACGAAGCAAACACAGTCGTTTTTTTCAGGGTGTTTTGCTGTCTGCCATCAATGTGTTTCCAATACCATATCAAGCTTTTATGACCATAACGTTGGCATCATATGGATGGATGGCTTTTGATCAAACCAGTATTATTTCTTATGTAGCGGGTGCTGCTACGGGAACATTCGTAATGTTATACATGTATATTTTCTTTTTTGATAGAATAAAGAGTAAAACCATTACCTCACAAAAAAACATGAATCGGATTATTGGAGGAATTACAGGGGTTATTTCCATTGTCACTTTAATTAATATTATAAAGGATATGTAATGTTATGCAAGCCCAGACCTTAAATTTCTTCGATAAAGTTTACGAAGTCGCCAAGCAAATCCCCTACGGAAAAGTAACCAGCTACGGCGCTATTGCCACCTATTTAGGAGCCGCCAAAAGTGCCCGCATGGTGGGGTATGCCATGAATGGTTCTCATGATAAAGATGTGCCTGCACATCGCGTGGTAAATCGAAAAGGGCTTTTAACAGGTAAACATCATTTTGAGGGTACGAATTTAATGCAGCAGCTCCTAGAAAGTGAAGGTATTAAGGTGGTCGATAATCAGATTCAGAATTTTGATAACGTGTTTTGGGAGCCTTCTAAAATGCTATAAAAAATACAGCCTTTTCTTGCTTTTTTTTTGAACATAATAATCGGGCATAGTTACGAGAATAAAAAACGGTTTTAGAAGTGGAAAACCTGTTTTTTATGGAAACGAAACAGCGATTTGGTTTCAATTTTAATTACCTTTCATGGGTTATTCATAATTTTAATTAAAACACGATGTTAGCAAATTATTTTAAAGAGTTTCCTAATCAAGAAGGTTTTTTTAACGAGTATGGTGGTGCTTTTATACCGCCACAGTTAGAAAGTGAAATGAGAAAAATAAATGACGCTTATTTTGCCATTAGCAAATCGCATAAATTTATTTCAGAATTAAGAGATATACGAAAACATTTTCAAGGAAGGCCTACGCCTGTTTATCATTGTAACCGGCTATCACAAAAATATGGAGGTCAGATTTACCTAAAGCGCGAAGACTTAAATCATACCGGGGCCCATAAATTAAACCATTGTATGGGCGAAGCGTTGTTGGCCAAATATATGGGGAAAAAGAAACTGATTGCAGAAACTGGTGCTGGCCAACACGGTGTAGCATTGGCTACTGCAGCAGCCTATTTCGGACTAGAATGTGAAATTCATATGGGTGAGGTGGATATGAAAAAAGAATATCCTAATGTGCAAAGAATGAAAATATTAGGGGCTACGGTTGTTCCTGTGTCGCATGGTTTAAAAACCTTAAAGGAAGCCGTTGATAGTGCTTTTGAGGCGTATTTGGAAGATCCTATAAACACTATTTATTGTATTGGGTCTGTTGTTGGACCACACCCTTTTCCTATGATGGTGCGCGACTTCCAGCGTATTGTAGGCATCGAGGCAAAAGATCAATTTTTTGATATGACAGGAGAGTTGCCCGACAACATTGTGGCATGTGTGGGTGGAGGAAGTAATGCCATGGGTATTTTCTCTGCTTTTTTAAATGATGCTGCATGTCGATTATACGGGATCGAACCCGCAGGAAAATCCTTGAGCACTATTGGGGATCATGCAGCAACCATGACGCATGGCAAGCCGGGAATTATCCACGGATTTAAATGTTATTTGTTGCAAGACGAGAATGGCGAACCCGCAGCGGTTCACTCTGTTGCTAGTGGTTTGGATTATCCAGGTATTGGACCAGAGCATAGCATGCTAAGAGATTTAAATAAAGTGACTTACGAAAGCATAAGCGATAAAGAATGTATCGATGCTTTTTTTGAACTAAGTCGTCTTGAAGGCATTATTCCTGCACTAGAAAGTTCGCACGCCGTTGCTTTTGCCATGAAATTGGCTAAAGAAAACCCTAAGCAGTCTATTCTTGTAAATTTAAGTGGAAGAGGAGATAAAGATTTAGATTATGTTATCGAAAATTTTGGTTTGCCTCAATGAGATATGCACCCCTTATTAAACTTTTAAAATGAAGAAAATCTTATATATAACAGCTTCCATCTTCCATCTTTAATAGTTATATTTGCACTTTAGAATGATTCTTAATTATTGGAAATAAAGGGATTATAGTTTGTAGTCTATCCTTTGAAATTTAAAAAATATGAAACTTAACAAACAAGATATACTTAAGGCTCTGGAGCATATTACAGTTCCAGGTGAAGGCCAGAATATGGTTGAAAGTGGTGCCGTAAAAAACGTGATTACTTTTGGAGACGAAGTTATAGTGGATATTACCATAAAAAACCCAAGCTTACAAGCTAAAAAACGAACGGAAGTGGATATTTTAAAAATCATCCATGAACGTGTTTATGAGAAAGCTAAAATTACTGTAAATGTAAAAGTTGAGGCACCCGAAACGCCAAAGGCAAATGTGATTAAAGGTAAGGCTATTCCAGGGATTCAAAATATTGTAGCCATTGCTTCGGGAAAAGGTGGTGTAGGTAAATCTACAGTAACCGCAAACTTAGGTGTTACCTTATCTAAAATGGGTTTTAAAGTAGGTATTTTAGATGCTGATATTTATGGGCCGTCTATCCCCATTATGTTTGATGTAGAGGTTGAAAAACCTTTAGCTGTTAACATTGATGGAAAATCAAAAATGAAACCCGTTGAAAATTACGGAGTAAAAATATTATCCATCGGCTTTTTTACTCAGCCCGACCAAGCGGTAGTGTGGCGGGGCCCTATGGCAGCAAAAGCCTTGAATCAAATGATTTTTGATGCGCATTGGGGTGAGCTTGATTTTCTATTGCTGGATTTACCCCCAGGAACAGGCGATATTCATTTAAGTATAATGCAATCGCTTCCTATTACAGGTGCCGTAGTGGTTAGTACGCCGCAGAAAGTGGCTTTGGCCGATGCTAAAAAAGGTGTGGCAATGTTCCAACAAGACAGTATAAATGTACCTGTATTGGGCATTGTTGAAAATATGGCATATTTTGTTCCTGAAGAGCTTCCAGACAATAAATATTACATTTTTGGCAAAGAAGGTGCTAAACACTTAGCTGAAGACTTAAAAGTACCATTTTTAGGACAGATACCTTTAGTGCAAAGCATTCGAGAAGCAGGAGATGTTGGACGGCCAGCAGCTATGCAAACGGCTACTCCGTTAGAAGCGGCATTTGAAAAGTTAACACAAAATGTAGTACAGGAAGTGGTAAGGCGAAACGACGATTTGCCTCCTACAGAGGCTATAAAAATAACCACAATGGCTGGATGTTCAGCAGTTAAGAAATAAATAAACATCTTTCTTCTTCTGCTTTATGGTAGAAGAAGAAAGGTAAAATAGGAATTATGAGCTCAGAAGAAATTAAATTAAATGTAGAAAAAGCCTTAGAGGAAATACGTCCGTTTCTTCAAAGTGATGGCGGTGATATTTCGTTGTTGTCTATTGAAGATGATAAATTGGTTAAGGTGCAGTTGCAAGGCGCTTGCGTGGGCTGTACGGTTAACCAAATGACCCTTAAGTCTGGAGTAGAAATGACGATTAAGAAATATGCACCACAAATTGAGCAGGTTATAAATATCCAAGCTTAAAAAAGGGATTTCTTTTCATTTTTAAATACCAAAGCCATAATTAATAGTACTTTTGCATAGTTTTTTGGCAAACGCATGTAACATGCCTATAGTAAAAGTAAAGAATACCATGGAAGATATTACAATAAAAATAACAGATAGAGATGGTGTAACGCATGAGGTCGTTGCGCCAACAGATATGGCCATGAACCTTATGGAGGTCGTGAGGTCTTACGAACTGGCCCCAGAAGGCACTATTGGGGTGTGTGGCGGTATGGCCATGTGTGCTTCATGCCAATGTTATGTAACGAGTGATACCAAATTACCAGAAATGAGCGATGATGAAGAGGCTATGCTATCTGAGGCTTTTGATGTTAAAGACAATAGTCGTTTAGGCTGCCAAATACAAATTACACCAGATATGAATGGCCTAGAGGTGGAATTAGCTCCTGAGAGTTAACACTTTTGCCAGCATAATGCAACTTGTTTTCTAGATATTTTATGTGGACTAAATTTGCTCATGGGCATTATTAAATCCAATAAAATATTTTACAATCCCTTTTAGGGCATGTTGTAAATCTTTTGAAGAATACTATTTACCACCAAACCAAAAACATCTTAACCAATGTTCCGTTTTTGGCCTTCATCCAACATAGAGGTGAAAATTGACGATTAAGATACGCTTGCGCAACAGGTTTAAACGTTTCAAAAGTCATCCAGTTTACATCATAATGAGGGGCTATTAACCAATCTTTTTTTGATGGCACATAAAATTTATGGTCATTAAGCGTGTTTAATTCTTCTTTATTGATATATAGCCCTACTATAGCTTCCGGATTTAGGGTTTTAAGGTGTACCGCCGTATTGCGGTAAGGCACAAATAACTGCGCTTTAAAATAGACTTCTTGTGTTATGTCTTCACTTTTCAACCCCAATTGATCCAAATATTTTTTACAGTCGGCTGTATGTAAAAGCGGAAGCTGTTTGTCTTTTAATTTTATCAGCTTTTCCAGTAGGGTGTCTTTTCTATTTGGTCCAATAAAATGCTCTATTTCTTGTGTTCCAACAGAAGTGTCGTAGAGGTAGAATTTATAGATGATTTCTAAATGTACCGGGCGGTTGTTTTTAATATATAAACAATCCAATTCGCCAACGGTTGTCTTACCCTTTTGAATCTGTATATTTTCAGCTAAAATAGAAATAGTAGTGTGCTGTTTGAGTTCAAAAACAACCAAACGTTCCACATACTTACCCAACCGAAGTTTCTCTTGTATAGCAATATCGATTGTAGTAAATAAAGGAACAATATCCAATTGTTTTAAGCCTAAAAGCGTATCATTTTTCCAGAGACAAGCTGTTTTTAAAAATCCTTCGTACCTTTTTTGAATCATGCGTGGTTTTAAATTTTATAAGTATTGTGGAAAAGAGAAGGTATCCCACATGCTTTCGTAAAAGATATGGCTTTCGTTTAGGTTTAAAATAGATGCTTAGCCAAATTATAAATTTTGTGTTCTTTTTGTTTAAAAAATCAGATTTTAGATTTTATCCTACTCAAAGTCTCTTGTGATATATTAATATAAGATGCAACTATTTTGTTTGGCAGACGTTTAACGATATTGGGATTTATTTTAAATAATTGTTTATATCGTTCTGATGCATCTAGAGTAGTAAATGAGATTAATCTTTTTGAATTATTCACATACGCTTTTTCTAGATAGATGCTATAAAAATCTTTCCATTTAGGAATAATCGTCATCAGATATCTAAAGTCATCGTGCGTGATGTATAAAAGCTCACTATTTTCAATAACTTGAATGGTTTCTTGTGCAGGTTCGTGTGTTATTAAACTAACAAGTTCTGTTGCAAATTGATTTTCAAATGCAATATAACGGGTAATGTCTTTCCCTTCTTCATCTATATAAAATAGCCTTAAGCATCCTTTTTTTACAAAATAACTAACCTGGCTGTTTTTTCCATTTGATAGTAAAATGTCATTTTTGTTTTTTTTTATAGTTTTAAAATAAGATAACACGATGTTTAAATCTTCATCTTCAATGTGAATGTTTTTTTTATAAAATTGGTAAGTTCAATACAATTTGCCATTTATTTATAGTCTCTTACAAATTTACGATAATGAATAATATCCTGTATGGAAAGGACCATTAAATTATGCGTATGCGCAAATGGTATGATCGTATCCATTTTTGCCATTGTACCATCATCGTTCATTAATTCGCAGAGAACGGCTTCTGGTTTTAAGCCGGCTAATTTCATTAAATCTATACTGCCTTCCGTATGGCCATTTCTTTCAAGAACACCATTATTTTTAGCCATTAAAGGAAAAATATGGCCAGGCTTAGCTAAATCGTTGTTTTTGGCATTATCGCTGCAAGCCACCTGGATGGTTGTTAATCTGTCTTTTGCCGAAACCCCTGTAGTTACGCCTTCTTTTGCTTCTAAAGAAACGGTAAAGGGGGTTTGGAAACTACTTGTGTTTTCTTTCACCACATAGGGTAACTTAAGTAAGTCGGCTTTTTCATTTGTTAAACAAAGGCAAACAATGCCGCTGCACGCTTTAATCATAAGCGCCATATCCTTAACCGTCATATGGTGGGCAGAGAATATTAGGTCACCTTCGTTTTCTCGGTCTTTATCGTCCATTAAGATAATACCATTTCCATTTTGAAGGTGTATTAATGCTTTTTCTAACCGTTCTCGACTGTTGTATCCAAAGGCTTGTAATGTCTCTAATTCTGTAAGTGTTATTTTAAAATCTTATTAATATTGCAATGGCAAAACTAGTGTTGTATTAAGTTAAACTACTTGATGTAAGTCAATAAATTAATGTGTTAAAAACTCCTGTCAGTGCTGTTCTTAAATTTACATTATCAATACGAAGGGCATGGGTTTGCGTAATGTATTTTAAAGGAAGTAAATAACAACAACTTTAAATCATTTTTTAGCTAAAAACCGCAAGTATTTTTATTATGGCCATTAGAATATCAGATTTTTATTTTAAGCTATTATAGACATGGAGTAGCCTTTCGAACGGATAAGGGTTAGTTTCATGTTAAGAGCGACTGGAAAATGGATTGTAAGCCATGCGTATGTTTACAATAAAAAAAGCCGTTAAAGGCTTTATACGAAGCGACCTCGTAAAGCTAATGTGTGTGCTGTGATGTGAAGGGGTTAGGTCATCATTTGATGGCGGATTCATTTACTCGATTATATTTTGAAATTACCCATCAGATTCAGTTGTAAGTAACCGTTTAAAAGCTTGTTAAGAGGCTTCCTTTGATATGGATTCGCCTCAATTACTTTTTTTTTTACGTTTAGCTTGTGTTTATATCCTTCCTCATAGTTAAAGCCTTCAATTTTTAATAGGTGTTATTTAAGAATTACGCAAATAAATTAAATAGTATGCAGTGCTCATTAACTTTCTAGGAACATACTCAATTAGTGAATAGGTTTGTTTAATGTTTTGTACACGTTATTATTGGCGGTAGTGTTTATTCTCATTTCTTATATTTTCTTGCCAATTATTTTTCTTCTATGTTCCATACCCCATTCAGCAATTGTACTAGTCAAACTTTTAAGTGTTGAGCCGTATTCCGTTATTTCGTATTCTACAGTTACAGGTTGAGTGTTTAATACGTTTCTTGTAATCAGTTGATTCATCTCTAATTCCTTTAATTCTCGACTCAACATTCTGCCCGATATTCCTTTTACCTCTCGTAATAATTCAGAATAGCGCATTTTTTTATAGCAAAGGCACGCGATAATAGATATTTTCCATTTGCCATTAAGGATATCCATTACATCATGAATTGCTAAAATGGTATGGCTACATTCTTTTATTGGTTCTATTTCTTGTTCCATAATAAGTCACTTGGTTACTCGAATGTTACTATTACTTTTTGGCAGTAAGTTACAAAAAGTAACCTTATAAGATTACTTTTGAATAATAATTTTAAAATAAAATAGTAATGAAATTAATAGATGATTTGAACTGGCGGTATGCGACAAAGAAATTCAACTCCAAAAGAGTGGAAGACGAAGATTTGGAAAAAATAGTAGAAGCGATTAATCTTTCTGCATCTTCAGTAGGAATTCAACCATATCGACTTACAGTTATAGACGATCCGGTTTTGAAAAAAGATTTGGCTAAGGATTCATTTAATTCTCAAATAGCCGAAGCCTCACACCTTTTAGTGTTCTCTGCATTTAAATCCATAAGACAGGAACATATAAATCAATATATCGAGTTAATTGCTAATGTAAGAGAAACACGGGTTGAAGAATTAGCTGATTTTAAAAATTCCATAAGCACTTATCTTTTAGCACAAACTGACACTGATAATTTTAATTGGTCAGCAAAACAAGCATACATAGGCTTGGGGACTGGGCTGATTGCAGCAGCAACATTAAAAATCGACTCTACTCCAATGGAAGGTTTTGATGCAGAAAAATTTGATGAATTATTAGGTTTGAAAGAAAAAAACCTCAAAAGTGTTGTTGTTTTAGCATTAGGATATCGAGATGAAGAGAATGATTATTTAGCCAATCTGAAAAAAGTTAGACTGCCAATAGAGGCTTTTTCAACAAAGCTGGGTTAATCATAAATAAGGGATAAGCTATTTGAACAAAATCAGGTAGCTTTTTATTTTTACTTGCGGGATGATTTGCGTAATAATTTTCAGGTGAAACACTATTTGAAAAGGTTTCCGAATCTGTATCTTTTGCCTATTAATTCGTCAATGTCAATCCACTTTTTAAAGATAATTAAAATCCATTTTCTATTTCTTGAGTAAAGTTGATATTTATCAGGAAAAAAGAGAATATAAAAGTTAAGAATGGTTTTTTGTATGGAATAAAAAAATGCTTCCCAAACCTTGGAAAGCATTTTTATAAAATTAATTGATAGCGTTTATTTTCTAAATAAAGGGTCTACACCAATGGTGCCAACTAAACTGTTTAGATAGTCTTCCGTTTTTACGTAATCCAATGTATCTTTAACAGATTTTAAGCGGTCTTTAATATTCATTTCAGAAACTAAAATAGTGTTGTTTGGGTTGGCCATAAATGCTTTTAAATAGGCTAATTGAGATTCGTAAAAACGAATATCTTTTTGCTGTTTTAAAACCAATCGTTCTTTGTACCAATCGCTATTTAGAACATAATCCCTTTCGAAATACTTTCTAAATTCAGGATTGCTCATGTCTTTTCCTTCGTAATGGCCATATGCCATGATGTGCAATAAAATTTTCAATGGCGGAATGGTAGCCTCTATACTGCCTTCTTCAAAGTACCTAAGCGCTACTTTTTGTTGGGCTTCTACAATATTATTTATACCATCCACATAATCTTCTAATCCTTGCAGTTCTGGTTTTAACATTTTCTCATTAAAAACAGCTGTAGGCTCATCAAAAATACGGTTTAAGCATCTTAACGAGAATGTTTTGGTGATGCGATAGCCTAATCGACTTGCTAAAACTTTTTTTCCTTGGTACTCAAAATCTTCTATTTTTTCTAATGAGCCATTCTCAATTAATTTTTTAGGATCTTGTTCTTCTGGGATCATACGTGCCCAGATTTCAGGAATCAATAAACTAATATCATGATCTACTTTATTCTCTGCACCTACATATCCTGCCGCCGTACTAAACCCGTGGGATTCTGTTAAGATGTGGGATAATAGCGCATTATTCAAATCTGTAGTAGGCGTTAGCATATTAAAAGGGCTTTTTGTTAAAGCACCTTCGGAGCCTGCCCCTGTGGTAGAAGGCGACTTGCCTGTTAAGCTACAAATAAAGTCCATAAACAACTCTGGGGCCTCTTGGTAGTGAATTGGGTTATAAACCGCTAAAGGACGAATGCCTGCTTCTTTGTCTACAGGATTGTTTCTTCTACCTGGTAATACCGCATTTACAACGTGAATTACAGGGTCTTCGGCTTTTATCTTTCTAATTAAACGCACCCCTACATCTGCCAAATAACTTGCTTCAGTTTCCTTTACATTTAAATTAGGCTCTAGGTAGCGTGGGTTTTTGGTAGGCTCGCCATCTACAATTCGGGTATGTGAAGGCAATACGAAGTACTCTTCTTCATTTTTGCTATTCACGATACTGGTTATAAAATCCTTTACAGGCTGCGTATACTTATCAAAATGAATGGTGTCTTCATAAATGGCTATAGCATCTTTTTTAAACAACAATTCATAATTAGTTAAAAAACGACCGTTGGTTACAATGTCTAATTCTGCATTTTTATCATAGCCCCTAACAACTGCTTCGTCTGGTCTTTGGAATAAATGCGCTTCGCAATTATCAACAATTTTAACACTTTTATTGGTGTATTCCGGATTTAGTTTTTTAAACCTATTGCGAGGTAATGTAATGGATGCCGAAATATCATCTTCCGTTTGGATTTTTTCACTTGGTGAAAAATCAGAACGCAGTTTGTTTAACATCCAGTTGCCTTTCTGGTTAAACCCAATACGTACATAACTACCCACTACAGGTGTGTTATTGTGCATTAGGCCTGTACCGTTTTTACCATTAATGATTTCTACAGACATGTAATCTTTCCAGTTTAAAACGCCATGAGCTTGTCTGTACAGTCGTTTTACAAATAACACTAACGAGCGGATGTGTACCGGTATTTTTTCTAGAAACTCGTTAAATTCATCTGAATTCTCTTCAGAAGGTGTAAGCAGCTTTACCGCAGAACCTAAAGTTCTTTGTTCGCTTAAAAAGGATCTGGATTTTGGTCTGTTTGGGTCTTTTACTTTCCATCTTGTAGAGTAATCAAACTCTATAATTTCATCTGCTTTTTTAAAGTCCTCATCAATATTCTGGATGTTGAAAGTATTATAGGTAATCGCATTTTGCATGGATTTTGAAATCTCAGATTTCCCACCACCTGATACGGTACATGGTTTGTGGCAAAAAACGCCTTCTGCAAATGTATCTATAATACGCCATAAGTTAATGGAGTTGTGTTTTTCCAGTTTTAACTTATTGCCCGTAGGGTGCACATATGTTTTATGTGGAGAGAGCGTTAATTTTTGCTCTTTATTGTTATGGGTCCAAGTAACACTATTGGTATTCGTATTAAAATAAGCCAGTTCTGGAACATATATGATATTAGGATACTTCTTATCTATAGCATAGTTCTCTGGTTTTACCTCTATTTTATCGCCTAATAATTGCTTTACATCTTCAAAATTATAGCGATATTCATGAAATTCTGAGAAATCGCGACCATCTACAGTGTCTCCCATAACACGTCTAGCAAATGCTATGGCACCACCAGCATGTTCTTCTTCCACTAAACCTAATAAGTTGGCAGAATAACTAATTTGTGTTTTAATTTCTTTTTTAGAATACCCATAGTAGTTGTCGGCAATTAAGGTAACCACGACACCTCTGTCGTCTCTACAGCTAATTTTAAACGCACCACCATCATTATATAGTTCATTTTCATCCTTCCAGCACATCCCGTCTTTTTTCTGACGTTCTGTAGCATCATCGAAATGAGGTAATCCTAAATCTTTCTTTTTTAAGGTTTTTAGTTGCGGTGCTAAAATAACACAACCGGTATGGCCAGTCCAATGTTCGGTGTCTAGCGCGGCATCATTTTGCGCTAAAATAGGGTTGCCGGCATTACCGAAGATAGACTCAACAAAGTCTAGGTTACTAACTAAGCTTCCTGGAGCAAAAAAGCGAACCTCTAAAGTTTTCTTTGAAATGATACCTTTTACCTCTGGGCAAACCATAGGCCGAAGGAGCATAGAAACCATAACTTTGGCTTGTTCCTCTTGGTTTGACGTGAAAGGCAGTATTTTTAATTCATCAGAAGGATTAATAGCAGCATGCAATAAATGGGCGAATGCGATTTTTGGCACCTCTTTTTTGTCGAAAGGGACAGGAAGATCGCCTTCAACAATATGAAAAGTCCCTTTTGTTGTTCTTTTATCGTTAACAGGGTTGTTTAAAATGCCTTGTTTAACCCGATAAGTCTGAACGTTTTCACTTTTAAAAGAATCGCCATTTGGTGGTAAGCTCACTTCCCTTGCATGACCTTTCCTTGATAATATTAATGTATTGTTAGGCAACACATAAGGCTTGTCTATGGAAACATCTTTTAAATAATCGTTTAAGAAATTTTGAATTCTCGAATCTACAGGAGAATGATAATCTGCTAATAGTCTAGATTTTTCTCGAGAACTTTTGATAAGCCCCCTTGTTAATTTTTCGAATTTTGGATCGCAAAATTTATGTAAACTATCTTCTTGATCTCTGTATGTAGGCTGCCCTAATGAAGCCAACTTTAAATTGATATACTGAACAATGTCCTTTCTTGATTCTTGCATGATAAAATGTTTAAACTTCTAAATTGATAAATATAGGGTTGTTTCTTACTAAAAAACAAAAATACTAACTGAAAAATTTATAAAACCTGTCAAAAGTCATCTATTGATAAATTTTTATATAAAACATAAAGAACTTGGCAATCACAGAACTGACGAAAATCTAAAAACATAAAGGTAAAGGTTGTTTATGCTGTTAGATTTGGTCTCTGCTATTGGTGAATAACTCTGGAATGTGCCATTATATTTACTGCCCCATTATAAATTTGGCGCATAATGTTTAATCCTACAGTGTAAAGATAGTAAAGATATATTCAGGGTTTGTCTAAAGACTTGAAGTGGGTATCTGTGTATGGAATATATTTGTTTAATTTTAAATAGAGTTAAGTAAAAGTATTACATTTTTAAATAGAAACCTTGGGTAAGATTGATATAGGCTTCTGTGTATTGGTGTCTCGCGGTTTCAATAATCAATTGTTCTGTTAAGACTTCTTTTTGGGCAATATCGGAATTTTGAAAAGTAAATTCGATTAAACTTCGTTTTACTTCAGAGCTAGGGGTGCCTTTTACATGAAGGATTCTGCAGGGCGATAAACGATATGTTGAAGCTAAAGTTATAAAATGAGATGTTTCTTTAAACGGTATGATAACGGAAAAGAGACCCTGTTCTGAAAGTAGCTTTGAAACACTTTCAAGTAAGTCTACAAAAGGCATAGCATCAGAGAAACGTGCCAAGTTCCGTTGCTTATTATTGGTTTTGTAGTGTTCTGAATAGAAAGGGGGATTGCATATTATAAGGTCGTAAGTATCATCCAACTCATCCACGAACTCTTCAAGGGCAGCATGGTAGCAGAACAGGCGGTCGGCCCAAGGGGATTGTTCAAAGTTCTCTACGCATTGTTCGTAAGCGCTATCGTCAATTTCTAAAGCGTCTATTAATGTGGCATCACTGCGTTGTGCTAGCATGAGAGAAAGGATGCCAGTGCCAGCACCGATATCTAAAACAGAACAAGGACGGTTTTTAATAGAAGTCCATGCGCCTAAAAGCACGGCGTCTGTGCCTATTTTCATGGCACATTCATGTTGCTGTACATTGAATTTTTTAAACACAAACGGCTTTTGGGGCATGGTTTAAGGGGATTACAAGTATAAATCGATCAAACCTTCTGGAGTGTTTACCAAAACTGTTTTTTTATTTCGATCCACCTTAACTATAAATTCATCATTCATGGGGATTAAGACCTCTATCCCATTGCTGTCAATTTCAAAGAGGGCTTGCGAGGTCGAATCATTTATGGACATAATCGTTCCCACGATGCCAAAATTAACGTCTTCAACCGTAAAGCCTATAACTTCGTGGAAATAAAACTTGTTGCCTTCCAGTTTTGGCAAGAGGTCTAAAGGCAGGTACAGGTCAGATTTCATTATGGCATCTGCATCGGCTTCTGTATCTACGTCTTCAAATTTTATACGCAACAATTCAGATTTGTGCAATTGTGAGTCTTCAATAAAAAAAGGGATAAGGTTGTTTTTAAGGTCTAAAAAAATAGCATCTAAATTTTCGTATATCTCGGGTTGGTCTGTATCTAATTTCGCTAGAATTTCACCTTTAAAGCTATATTTCTTTACAATTTTTCCTAAGTAAAAACAATCTTCTTTTTTCATGGAAATGCAGTTTATGTTTTTCTCGATACGTCTCGAGATGCTATGTTATAGGTTGAGGTCCTTGTTGTTAAGGGATTCAATATTAATTTGTACAAAAAACTCCGATAGGTTGTATCGGAGTTTAAAAGTATAAAAAATTATTGTTTTTTTATTCTTCTTTTTTTGCTTCTGGAGCATCCTCTGTTGCAGCCTCTTCGGTTGCAGCTTCTGGAGCGTCTTCAGCAGCGGTTTCTTCTTCAGCAACAACTTCTTCAGCAGGAGCGGCAGCAGCAATACGCGCTTCATTAGCGGCTTTCTCAGCTTCTAATGCTTTTGCTTTTGCTTCGGCTTGTTCTTTTGCTAAACCTTCTGATTTAGAACCAATTTTGTTTGACTTTTCTTCTACCCAAGCAGTAAACTTAGCTTCGGCTTGTTCTTCTGTTAAAGCACCTTTTCTAACACCACCTGCAAGGTGATTTTTTAATAAAGCGCCTTTGTAAGATAGAATAGCTTTAGCGGTATCTGTTGGTTGAGCACCGTTTTGTAACCATTTCACAGCATTGTCAAGATTTAACTCTATAGTTGCTGGATTTGTGTTTGGATTGTAAGCGCCTAATTTTTCTAGGTATTTACCATCTCTTTTTGAACGTGCATCAGCTGCGACGATCCAGTAGTAAGGTTTTCCTTTTTTACCGTGTCTTTGTAATCTAATTTTTACTGCCATAATAATTAATTATTTGAGGTTCTCGACCTCTGTTATTAATGAGGGCGCAAAGATACTATATTTTTTTATTCAAGAAACATGTTTTTTTAAAATAAAAGACAAACGGGTGATGGAAGGTGGGTTGTATTTAAAAACGACAGTTTTCCGGTTTTTTGATCCACTTTAAAAACAGAGATGTTATGGCTTCTTTGATTGGCTACCAGCATAAACGTGCCAGTAGGATCTAAAGTGAAATTTCTTGGCCAATCTCCATGAACAGAGCTATTTTGAATGTTTTCTAAAGTGCCGTTTTCAAGGTTTCTTTTAAACACCACTATAGAATTTTCGCCTCTATTGGATCCGTATAAAAACCGTTCGTCTTGGGATAGATGGATGTCTGCACAAAAACTTTCTCCGTTAAAACTTGGGGCTAAGGTTGTGTATTCTGAAAAACTCTCAAAACCATGCTCTGTTTTCTTTAGGGCTGTAATGGAGTTGGCATATTCATTGATTACGTAAATTTGTTTTTTGTTTTCCGTCATCGTGAAATGTCTAGGCCCAGGGTTGCCTTTCATTTCTGTTATTGCGGTCGATTTAATTTTATATATTGAATCTTCTAAAACATAATGATAAAGTGCGTTTCTTCCTAAATCGGCTACAAATAAATTATTTTGATCAAATTGCGCCGAATGCACATGGGATTTTTCATTTTCAATATTATGGTCAAAAACTTGTGAGGCTTCATTTAAGCTGCCGTTTTCGTTAATGGTATATATGGAAACGGTTCCGCCGCCATAATTGGATACCACGGCTTTGTTGCCAGCAGCATTTATGGCGACGTGGCAAGGGCCTTTGCCGTTGCTGCTTACTTGATTTATGAGTTCTAAAAGGCCGTCCTTTCTTAATTTAAAAGCGGTTACCGCGCTAGAACTTCCTTCTCCAACGGCGTATATGAATTTTTTATTTGGAGAAAAACTAATAAAAGAGGGGTTTTCTACACGAGCAGCTAGTGTTTTATTGCTAAGCTCGCCTGTTGCGGCATTAAATTCCAATCGGTAAATGCCTTCACTTTCACCGTCTGTATAAGTGCCTACATATAATGCAGTGGTTTGCGATTTACAATTGAAGAGACTCAATGAGGCAAGTAGTAACGTTATACCTTTTAATTTCATAATCCTGGAATTTTATTTTGAGTTACATTTGGTATTGAATTTAACATTTTAAGAAAACGAAATCTTAAAATATAAAATAATAAGGGGGCGCTTGTAATAGCTTTTGTCCTTAAATTGAAAGCATAATTCATTATTTAGCACTTGAAAAGCTCTTTTTTTTTTGAAATTTTAAGCTAATTTATCATAAAATAAGAACATGAGTGTTAAGGACTCTTAATTTCTTCACAAACTCTGTTAAATAGCTTGACCAAAGCGCTAACGCATCATATATTTGCAGTGTACAAAGTGATGGAGATTACTTTAAAAAACAGAAATTCTTATCTTTTAAAAAAAAAGATAAATATATATAGAGTTAGTTTAGTAAATATAGTTAGTTTGGTTAGTTAAGACACAGCCCTTTCGATAATTCGAGAGGGCTGTTCTTTTTTATTCAAAAAATCTTTAGCATTTCATTTTAAAAGAGCATATATTCTATGTAATTTTATAAGCGAAGTCGGTTCGTTCTAAACGGCTTAATACCAAACATTTAATTTTCGATAATGTACTTAATTTTTGATACAGAAACTACAGGGTTACCAAAACGTTGGGATGCTCCTATTACAGATACAGATAATTGGCCAAGGTGTATACAAATTGCATGGCAATTGCATGATGCTATGGGGAATTGTATCGAACATCAAGATTATTTGGTGCAGCCCGATGGCTTTAATATTCCTTATGATGCCGAGAAAATCCATGGTATTTCAACCGAATTAGCCCAAGAACAGGGCCTACCTTTAGCCGAGGTTTTGGAGAGGTTTAACGAGGCTTTAGGGAAAACTAAGTTTGTCGTGGGGCAAAACGTGAAGTTCGATTTAAACATTATGGGTGCAGAGTTTGTTAGGGGGGCGGTTGAAAATCCGCTTCAGGAGCTTCCTGTTTTAGATACTTGTACTGAGCATACCGCCAGTTTATGTCAAATTGCTGGTGGTCGCTATGGTAAGTTTAAATTGCCTACATTAACAGAACTCCATGAGCATCTCTTTGGGCAGCCCTTTGCAGAAGCCCATAACGCGACTGCCGATGTGGAAGCGACCACGCGTTGTTTTTTCGAACTGTTGCGTTTAGGGGAGTACACCAAAGAGGAGTTGGATGTTGAGCCAGAATATTTTCAGGATTTTATAAAAGAAAATCCCACTACGATTAAGCTTGTCGGTTTAAAGCATATCAACCTTAAGCAGGAGAGTTCAAAAATACTTGAACGGATAAAAAAATCGAAAACAACCGTGGTTTCTTCAGAAGAAATCAAACAAAACATTTCCGATTTAGAAAATGTGGAATTTGTACACTTGCACAACCATTCCCAGTTTTCAGTTTTACAATCCACTATGGGGGTTGCCGATATTGTTTCTGCTGCGGCACAATATAATATGCCTGCTGTTGCGCTTACCGATCATGCCAATATGATGGGGGCTTTCCATTTTGTAAATGCTGTAAATAGACATAATAGCAACGTAAAGGCTAAGGTTAAAGCGGCAGAAGAAACGGGGAGCACGGTATCAGACAAAGAAATGAAGCCCATTGTGGGATGTGAATTTTTTGTTTGTGAGGATCATACCGATAAATCCAGAAAGGACAACGGCTACCAAATTGTAATGTTAGCAAAAAATAAAAATGGCTATCATAATTTGGCGAAATTATCGTCGCATGCTTTTGTGAATGGGTTTTACTATTTGCCTCGTATTGATAAAAAGCTCATTCAGCAATACAAAGAAGACCTGATTGTGTTAACAGGGAACTTATATGGTGAAGTGCCAAGTAAAGTATTGAATATTGGCGAAAATCAAGCCGAAGAGGCTTTGGTTTGGTGGAAAAACGAATTTGGTGACGACTTGTATGTAGAGCTTATGCGCCACAACCAAGAAGATGAAAACCGTGTTAATCCCACTTTAATCAAGCTTGCCCAAAAGCATGATGTTAAATTGGTCGCCACAAATAATACGTATTATAGAAAGAAAGAAGATGCTAATGCCCACGATATTTTATTATGTGTTAAAGATGGAGAAAAGCAGGCTACACCTATAGGTAGGGGGAGAGGGTATCGATACGGGATGCCTAATCAAGAATACTATTTTAAGTCGCCCGATGCGATGAAAGAGTTGTTTAAAGATATTCCCGAAGCCATTTCAAATGTGCAAGAGGTGGTTAATAAAGTGGAGTCTTATCAATTGGCACGTGATGTGTTATTGCCTGCTTTCGGGATTCCAGATGCGTTTAAGCATGCGGAAGACTTGAATGATGGGGGGAAACGTGGTGAAAACGCATATTTAAAACATCTTACTTTTGAAGGTGCTAAGAAGCGGTATGGAGAATCGCTTTCCGAGGAAGTTACAGAGCGTCTTAATTTTGAATTAAGCGTTATAGAAAATACAGGTTACCCGGGCTACTTCTTAATTGTAGAGGATTTTATAAGAGAAGCCCGAAATATGGATGTGTCTGTGGGGCCTGGTCGTGGCTCCGCAGCGGGATCGGTGGTTGCTTATTGTTTGTGGATTACTAATATAGATCCGCTTAAGTACGATTTGCTTTTTGAGCGTTTCTTAAATCCAGACCGTATCAGTATGCCCGATATTGATATTGATTTTGATGACGAAGGCCGAGGGCGTGTAATGGACTATGTTATTAAAAAATATGGTGCCAATCAAGTTGCCCAAATTATTACTTACGGTACTATGGCAGCAAAATCGTCTATTAGGGATACCGCCCGTGTGCTCGATTTACCTTTATTTGATGCCGATAGGATCGCAAAGCTAATTCCTACCATGTCTAAATTAAGCAAGATCTTCGGGTTGAGTGAAAAAGAGTTGGGGAAAAAGTTTAGAGCGGAAGATTTAGAGAAGGTCAACGAGCTTTTAAATATTGCAGACGGACGGGATTTACAGGCGGAAACCGTTAATCTGGCTAGAATTTTAGAAGGATCTGTGCGTAATACCGGAATACATGCATGTGGTGTTATTATTACCCCTGATGATATAACCAAATTCGTTCCAGTATCTATAGCAAAAGACTCCGATTTGTATGTTACACAGTTTGATAACTCCGTGGTTGAAGATGCTGGGTTACTTAAAATGGATTTCTTGGGGTTGAAAACGCTGACTTTAATTAAAGACACCGTTAAAATTGTAAAAGCAAAACATAATATTTTGCTGGATCCTGATACCTTTCCTTTAGATGATGATAAAACATACGAGCTTTTCCAAAGAGGTGAAACCGTAGGGGTGTTTCAATATGAATCGCCTGGAATGCAAAAACACCTTAAAGAGCTAAAGCCAACGGTTTTTGAAGACTTAATCGCTATGAACGCTTTGTACCGCCCAGGACCAATGGAGTATATCCCGAGTTTTACTAGGCGTAAACATGGTGACGAGCCTATTGAGTACGATTTGCCCGCCATGGAAGAATACCTTAAGGAAACCTATGGTATTACAGTATATCAAGAGCAAGTGATGCTTCTTTCTCAAAAACTAGCTAGTTTTACTAAAGGTGAGGCCGATGTATTGCGTAAGGCTATGGGAAAGAAACAAATAGCGGTGCTGGATAAAATGAAGCCTAAGTTTGTGCAACAAGCGAGCGATAATGGGCACGATGCTAAAATATTGGAAAAGGTATGGAAAGACTGGGAGGCTTTTGCGAGTTATGCCTTTAATAAATCGCATTCTACATGTTATGCATGGATCGCTTATCAAACGGCTTATTTAAAAGCGCATTATCCTGCAGAATATATGGCAGCTGTTTTGTCAAATAATATGAACGATATTAAGCAGGTAACCTTCTTTATGGAAGAGTGTAAGCGTATGAAGTTACCGGTGCTTGGGCCCGATGTAAATGAATCGTATTATAAGTTTTCGGTAAATAAAGATAATGCTGTGCGTTTTGGTATGGGAGCGATAAAAGGCGTTGGTCATGGTGCGGTTATGACTATCGTTGAGAATAGGGAGAAGGACGGGCATTATAAGTCTATTTTTGATTTTGCAAAACGGATAGATTTACGGGCAGCCAATAAAAAAGCATTTGAAAACCTCGCTTTAGCTGGTGGGTTTGATAGCTTAAGCAATACGCATCGTGCGCAATTTTTTCATGATGATGGCGATGGTATAACCTTTTTAGAAAAAGCTATTAAATATGGTGCAAAACATCAAGAAAACGAAAACTCCGCACAGGTGAGTTTGTTTGGGGAGGCTAGTGATGTGCAAATTGAAGAACCGCAAGTGCCGCCATGTGAAGAGTGGGGCACCATGGAGAAGCTAAGTAAAGAGCGCGAGGTGGTAGGTATTTATATTTCTGGTCACCCGTTGGATGATTTTAAAATAGAAATGAAGACCTTTTGTAACGGTACGGTAGGTATGTTTGTAGATTTGGCACCGTATGTAAATCGGGAAATTGTTTTTGGTGGCGTGGTTACCGATGTGCAGCATCGGGTAAGCAAACAAGGTAAAGGGTGGGCGATGTTTACTATTGAAGATTATACCGATAGTTTCGAGTTTCGTATTTTTGGTGAGGAATACTTAAAATTTAGGCACTTTTTAATGCAAAACAGCTTTGTGTTTGTCAAAACTTTTGTGCGGGAAGGTTGGGTGAATAAAGATACAGGGAAACGCAGCGACCCTCGGTTACAGTTCAATAGTTTTCAGTTGTTGCATGATATTATGGGGAATTATGCGAAAAAATTATCCATTCAATTAGATATTAAAGATTTAAACGAACAAAAAGTTATAGCATTAAAGGAATTGATTCATATGTACCCTGGCGATCAAATGCTTAATTTTTTAGTATATGATATTAAGGACAAAGTGAAATTGACAATGCCTAGTCGGAAACAAAAAGTTAAGGTTTGCCAAGAGTTATTGAGTGAGCTGGAGGCCCAGAACGTACGGTTTAAGTTGAATTAATGTTTGCTGGTTGAATATTAAAAAAACGAATGAGCCTCTTAAGATGAGGTTCTTAAAGCCGTTTTGTAAGTTTTATTCTATCTATTAACCACGTGAGTGATAGCGCTTAGCAATATGGTTATAAATAAATTAAATTGAGCTTTGTAAGCTTTCGAGCTTTTTTTGACTAATTTTGTATATATAACAGAAGTAGAACATATTTAAATTAAAAATAAGTATTATGGCACTAGAGATAACAGATGCAACATTTGAGGAAACCGTTTTAAAAAGTGATAAACCAGTATTGGTAGATTTTTGGGCTGCTTGGTGTGGACCTTGTCGAATGGTTGGCCCTATTATTGAACAAATAAGTGAGGAGTACGATGGTAAAGCTGTTGTTGGTAAGGTAGATGTAGATGCCAATCAAGAGTTTGCTGCAAAGTATGGGGTACGAAATATACCTACTGTTTTGGTGTTCCAAAATGGAGAGGTTGTAGGTCGTCAAGTAGGTGTAGCGCCTAAAAATGCCTATACTGAAGCTATCGATGCGCTTTTATAGTATTTAAACAAAAGAATGTTGAAAAGGTTTGCCGTTATGGCAAACCTTTTTTTATTTTAGATGAAAAATTAGAACAACACATTATGAGTAAACAAATAAAAGTACAAGATGCTATTGATAGTAAGCTTATCGAAGCTCGAAAAGTTTTTTTATGGGGTCAAGTAGATGATAAATCGGCAAAACATGTTATTGATAGACTGCTCTATTTAGACGCGTTGGAAACAAAGGATATTCATTTATATATTAATAGCCCTGGTGGTTACGTTACTTCTGGCTTTGCTATTTATGATTGTATGAAATCTTTAAAAAGCGATGTGTCTACCATTTGTACCGGTTTTGCAGCCTCTATGGGCTCTATTATTTTGTCGGCAGGAGAAAAAGGAAAACGGTTTATCCAACCTCATGCCCGTGTCATGATCCATCAGCCAAGTGGGGGGGCTCGAGGACAGGCAAGTGATATAGAGATTACGGCAAAAGAGATTGTAATTACAAAAGAATTAAGTGCAAAAATCTTAGCAGACAACTGTGGGCAAACGGTTGAAAAAGTGATGAAAGATTTTAATAGAGATCATTGGATGGGCGCTGAAGAATCTGTGGAATACGGTATCGTAGACACTGTTCTTTAGTGTTGTAGAAGTGCGTTTAAGAGATAGTTGAAATAGAAATGTTTTAAAGCCTTATATTTTAAGTGTCTCTTTTTTGTGTTTGAATATGGAAGCGAAACGGCTTTATTTATTTTTAAATGAATTTACAAAACGAACTTAATAAAGCAGAAGGTTTTAAAAACTTAGCGCTACTGGCTAAACAAGTGGTGGAGGGGTTTGTTGCTGGTATGCATAAAAGTCCGTTTCATGGGTTTTCGGCAGAATTCGCAGAGCATAAAATCTACAATCAAGGTGAAAGCACACGCCATATTGACTGGAAGTTATTTGCCAAAACAGATAAGCTCTATACCAAGCGCTATGATGATGAAACCAATTTACGCTGCCATATTATTTTAGATAACAGCAGTTCCATGCATTATCCGGATAGAAGCTCTTTTTCTATTGGTAATTTAAATAAAATAGGGTTTTCGGCATTGGCAGCAGCCGCTTTAATGCAGCTTTTAAAAAAACAGAGAGATGCTGTTGGGTTAAGTATATATAATGATGTGTACGAGTATTACGCTCCGGAAAAGGGTAGTGAGCGCCACCATCAGATGCTGCTAAGCCACTTGAATCATGCGGTAGTTTCAAAACCTATGCAAAAACAAACCGAAACGTATAAATACCTGCATGAAATAGCTGAAAAAATTCATAGACGTTCTTTAATTTTCTTATTTACAGATATGTTACAAACAGGAGAAAGCGAAAACAAGTTGTTTGAAGCTTTACGCCATTTAAAACACAATAAGCATGAAGTGGTTTTATTTCATGTTTTTGATAAGGCCAAAGAATTGGGTTTTGATTTTGATAATAAGCCAAAGCGTTTTATTGATATGGAGACAGGGGCGCATATTAACGTTTATGCAGACACTATAAAAGAGAATTATACTAAAGCTGTTGAAGCTTATTTTGCCGCATTGCGTTTAAAATGTTCTCAATATAAAATTAAATATGTTGAGGCCGATATTAATAAAGATTTTAATAACGTATTGACAGCCTATATGATAGCGCGCGGAAATTTTGCGTGATAAAAAAAAATAAAAAAAACGCATCAAAATGTTTGGGAAATCGGAAAAGGCGTGTATCTTTGCAACCGCATTAGAGCAACGGTCTGGTAGTTCAGTTGGTTAGAATGTCGCCCTGTCACGGCGAAGGTCGCGGGTTCGAGTCCCGTCCAGACCGCCAAAATGCTAAAAGCCCTAAGAGATTAGGGCTTTTTTTATAGCATGTAAGACGTTGTGTTGTCCCAGTAAAATGGGGTGGTTTACGTAGTTGAACCGATGGAAAGCTTTCCTTTTTTCTTTACAGAAGATTGGGATGCTTTTTTGTTTTGATTAAAAATGAAAATCAAACCATAAAAAAAATAGGATCAAGTCATAAAGTTGTGGGATTTTAAGATTATGCATAAATTGTTGTAAGTCTATATAGGAAGAACTCTACGTTTCTAACCCCTCTGAACTGCGCTCTAAA